>CAMWLH010000008.1 GCA_947175045.1 uncultured Clostridia bacterium
TGCTCGCCCGTCTCGCAGTCACGGAACTCTATAAGGGTAGCCAGCGTTACCACCATTGACTGGTTGAGATGGCTTATGCGCTTTACCTGCTCGCGGATAATATCCTCAAGATCGTTTCTGTGACGGTAAAGCTCGATGACATTGCCGACCCTGCACCGCAGGAAGTTCATTATAAACGGCTTTGAAATAACATCGACGGCTCCGAGATTATAGGTGTCCATCAGCATTGTTTCGCTGTCCGACGCTGTAATGATAAACACCGGCACATGGACGATCTTTCCCGTCCTGTTCATGTCCGTAAGCACCTCGATACCGTTCATTACGGGCATTATCAAATCGAGCAGAACCGCCGCGATGTTATCGTTGCTGTTGATTATTTCCAGCGCCTCCTTGCCGTTGGAAGCCTCGACGATCTCATAAACATCGCTGAAGCCCTCCGCAAGTATGGCTCTGTTGATTTCCATATCATCTACGATCAGGATAGTGTTTCTCATTTGAAGCTCCTCCGACTATACGTTTTTTTCTATGCAGGCAATAATCTCATCTTGCACAGGAAGCGTTTCCAGAAGTATTTTCTTTGCCTCCTCCGGCTTATTCTCCCTAAGCAGATTGACTATCTGAGTATAGTTCTTGTACAGCGGGGTTATCGACAGATTACCCATAACTCCCTTAAGAGTGTGCGCCGAGTCGCAGGCTGCGCTGTAATCGCCCGCCTCGAGACTTGGGAGCACCTTTATATCCCTTACATTATTCACAAGTTTTCCGAGCATTTTTTCATACAATGCCGAATTATTCATAAATCTTTGAAGTGCGTCCTCGATATTTACCCCCAAATCTTTAAGTTCGTCCAGCATACTCATAATATTTCTCCTTTCATGCGTCTGAAATTTTATTTGATCGTCCGATACGCATATTTGCGTCGTGAGGACACATAAAGCTATAACTTCCCGTAATATTGTTTTATAATATTACGAAATTCATCTTCTTTTACTTGTTGATGAATTTGCTCAGTACCTTAGCCACCTCATGAATATCTATCGGCTTTGCTATATGAGCGTTCATGCCCGCGTCCATGCATTTTTTCTTGTCGTCCGAAAAAGCGTCGGCGGTCATTGCTATTATGGGAATTTCCGTCGCGTCGACCCTCTCCAGCTTACGAATGGCGTCGGTAGCCTCGTAACCCGTCATGACCGGCATACGCAGATCCATAAGTATAGCGTCGTAATAGCCCATCTTTGCGCAGCTGAACATATCAACGCATATCTTGCCGTTCTCGGCGTGCTCCAATTCAAATCCGATCGACGACAGCAGCGCTTCCGCGATCTCCCAGTTAAGCTCGTTATCCTCCGCAACAAGTATGCGCTTACCGGTAAAATCACCGTCGTCTGCCTGTTTGGTCTCCTGCGAAACCGAGTCATCCAACATAAACGGCTTAAGCTCATGATAGAGGGTGGATTTAAACAACGGTTTCGGAACAAATCCGCTGATACCGGCTCCGCGTGCTTCTTCCTCGATATCCGTCCAGTCATAAGCCGAGGAAACAAGGATTATCGGCGTTTCTTCGGGCTGTACCTTACGAATCTCCATAGCGGTTTCTATACCGTTCATACCGGGCATTTTCCAGTCCAGCATAATTATCTGATAGCTTTGACCCTTATCGTGCTTTTCCGTTACCATCTTTACGGCAGTCTCACCGTCAAGAGCACTGTCGGCTGTAATTCCTATACCCTTAAGCGAAGCCACCGCGCTCATGCACAGCTCCTCGTCATCATCAACGACCAGCATTCTCCAAGAGGGAAGAACCATTTCCTCTTCATGCTCGGGAGCTCTTTCAAGGTCAAGCGTTACATGGAATTCCGTACCCTTGCCCTGTTCGCTTTCAACCTCGATAGTTCCGCCCATAGCGTCAACGATATATTTTACTATCGCCATGCCAAGACCCGAACCCTCGGTTTTATGAACGCGCTTGTTGTCCTCACGGGTAAAGCCCTCAAATATAATGCTTCTGAACTCCTCCGACATACCGATGCCGTTGTCTTTCACATAAAGGTTCATCCTTGTGAAATTATCACCCTGAGGAGAATCCTCCTCATGAACAGAAACATTGATTTTACCGCCGTCGGGTGTAAACTTGATCGCGTTAGACAGAAGATTAAGCAATACCTGATTCAGCCGGACACTGTCACAATACACGGTTTCCGCGTCGATATCATGAATAAAGATATCAAAGCTCTGATTTTTTGCCTTTATCTGCGGCTGTACTATGCCCACGATATTATCCATGATCTCACGCAGAGAGATCTGCTCCAGGTTAAGCGTCATCTTCCCGCTTTCGATCTTTGACATATCCAGAATATCATTGATAAGCCCCAGAAGGTGCTTGCCCGAAAGCGCAATTTTTCTCAGGCAATTCTGAATCTGCTGCTTATCATCGACATTCGCGATAGCGATAGCCGTCATACCCACAATGGCATTCATGGGCGTACGGATATCATGGCTCATGTTCGACAGAAACTCGCTTTTGGCTTTGGTGGCCTGCTCTGCCTTTTCACGGGCAATATTCAACTCTTTGATCTGATTACGCGAGAATCTTAAATAAATCGCAAAGAATATGCTGAATGCCAGCACCAATATGCCGCAGCAAACAAACAAAGCCATCAGCCATTCGTTACCGAAGTCGTTAAGCACATTATCCAGTGTGCCATAGGGCATTACCGTCACAAGATACCATTCGGAATACGGAAGCAACGTGCAGTATAAGTGCCTGCGCTCGTTACCAATAAGCAGAACGCTGGAATAAATCTCCTGCTTTTTCATGGCATCGCTCAGCTCTGTCACATAGGATTCCACGTTTTCGGAATTGCTATAACCGGAAAAGGAGTTTCTTACCTCATCAAAATAGTTGCTTGAAGAAACATTGCTGCTTCCTATAACAAAAGTTCCGTCTACTCTTATGATGTGTGAGTAGACAAGAGAATCGTTATCCTCCAGTGCCAGAAGCTGCTTTATGTAATCGACCGTAATAACCGCGACCAGTGCGCGGGATTTCTCGCCGCTTTTTGTCGTATATTCTGCCGGTATTCCTATAAGGACGATCTCATCGCCGTTGATATCCCTGCCGACAGCTACCTTATTTTCGCCCAGACACATTGACTCATAAAACGGCTCAGGATCTACGATAGTGATTTGCCCGCCGTAGATCATCTCAAATTCCCCGTCCTGCGTATAATACGCCAGTTCGTCCAAGTCACGCGACATCGCGTTATATGTTATTTGCTCGTTAAGCTCGTCATACTCCAAGCTGTCTGGCGGACAGCTTTTTATAACATTTTCGATCTGTCTCATCCGATGATTGATAGTTGTTTCAAAATGCATGGAAAGACGCTCATTCATGCTGGACATATAAATATTCCCGACATGGTTCATCGTTTCGGACGTCTGGACATTCATATTTTCCGCCAAAAAAAAGAAAATTATAAAACAAATAGTAAGTATACAGGCAAACCCTATTGTAAGGAAAGCAATTGCCTTATCTTTTTTCATTAAGTAACTACCCCCGAGCAGAAAGACTTTCACGGCAGCGCGGTTTTGAACGCGCAAGCCATAAGACTTATCAATATGTCAAAATTGCCATTAACACTTCAATATATTTTCTCACAGAATAATTATACCACACCTATCAAAAAAAGTCAACAGCTAAAGACTGATTAAAGAAATTTTTTACGTATAAAATACACCCCGCGGATCAGCCACGGGGTGCAGATTTTATTCAAACGCTATAATTAAGAGTTGATCTTGGTTACAACGCCCGAGCCAACGGTTCTGCCGCCCTCGCGGATAGCGAAGCGGAGACCTTCCTCGATAGCGATGGGAGTGATCAGCTCAACGTCCATTACAACGTTATCGCCGGGCATGCACATTTCCTTATCAGCGGGAAGTGTGATAACGCCGGTAACGTCGGTAGTTCTGAAGAAGAACTGAGGACGGTAGTTGGTTACGAAAGGAGTATGACGGCCGCCTTCCTCCTTCTTAAGAACGTAAACCTGACCTGTGAACTTGGTGTGGGGATGAATGGAGCCGGGCTTGCAGAGAACCTGTCCGCGCTCGATGTCCTCACGGGAGATACCACGGAGCAGCGCGCCGATGTTGTATCCCGCAACAGCCTCGTCCAGAGTCTTTCTGAACATCTCAAGACCTGTAACAACAGTGCTCTTGGGCTCTTCAACCAGACCGGTGATCTCAACGGTGTCGTTTACCTTAACAATGCCGCGCTCTACACGACCGGTAGCAACGGTACCGCGGCCTGTGATAGTCATGGTGTCCTCTACGGGCATCAGGAAAGGCTTGTTCTCGTCTCTCTCGGGAGCAGGAATGTAGGAATCGATAGCGTCCATCAGCTTCTTGATGCAAGCGTACTCGGGAGCGTCGGGATCCTTGGAATCGGAGTCCAGAGCAACCTTAGCGGAGCCGAAGATTACGGGGATATCGTCGCCGGGGAAGTTGTTCTTGGACAGCTCGCCGCGGATATCCATCTCAACCAGCGCCAGCATCTCATCGGGATCGTTGTACTCGCCTGTAGCAGCATCGTACTCACCTGCGTCGTCGCACTTGTTTACAAATACTACCATCGCAGGAACGCCAACCTGGCGTGCGAGCAGAATGTGCTCCTTAGTCTGAGCCATAGGACCGTCGGTACCCGCAACAACGAGAACCGCACCGTCCATCTGAGCAGCACCCGTAATCATGTTCTTGATATAGTCCGCGTGTCCGGGGCAGTCAACGTGCGCATAGTGACGCGCGTCAGTCTCGTACTCAACGTGAGCGGTGTTGATCGTGATACCGCGCTCTCTCTCCTCGGGAGCCTTATCGATCATGTCGTATGCTTCAAACTTAGCCTGACCCTTAAGAGCGAGCCACTTTGTGATAGCAGCCGTCAGAGTAGTCTTACCATGGTCAACGTGACCGATGGTACCGATGTTTACGTGGGGCTTACTGGAATTATACTTTTCCTTTGCCATTGGTATTTCCTCCTTAAATAGGTAGTCGGAAAGCCCCCGAAAGGCGAGGGCAATTCCCCTAAACTTGTTAATATTATTATTTTACCAGTTTTTGCGGAAAAAATCAAGTACTTTTAATAATATTCCGCAAATATTTTAACAACCGACAATTCCGAGTCGCCGATTATCAATCATTCTGCTTGCGCTTGGACATAATGCCCTCCGCAATGTTCTTGGGAACCTCGATATAGGAGTGAGGCTCCATAACGTACTGACCGCGGCCCTGTGTCTTGGAGCGCAGGTCGTTCGAGTAGCCGAACATCTCCGACAGCGGAACAAGAGCGGTAACCTGCTCTGTGCCGTTGCGGGATTCCTGACCCTGTATCTGACCTCTGCGCGAGGTAAGATCGCCGATAACCGTGCCGGTATAATCCGAAGGAGATACGACTACGACCTTCATAATGGGTTCGAGAATGATGGAGTGCGCCTGTCTGAGCGCTTCCTTTATCGCCATTGAACCCGCGATCTTGAACGCCATTTCCGACGAGTCAACCTCGTGGTAAGAACCGTCGTACAGTGATACCTTAAGGTCTACAACGGGATAGCCCGCAAGAACACCCGCGTTGAGAGCGCCCTGGATACCCTGGTCTACCGCGGGGATAAACTCCTTGGGGATAGAACCGCCGACAACATCGTTGCTGAACTCATAGCCCTTGCCGGACTCGTTGGGCTCTACGCGGATCTTTACGTGACCGTACTGACCCGAACCGCCCGACTGACGCTTGTACTTCATGTCAACGTCCGCGTTGCCCGTAATGGTCTCCTTATAAGCAACCTGCGGAGCGCCTACGTTCGCCTCAACCTTGAATTCACGCAGAAGTCTGTCTACGATGATCTCCAAGTGAAGCTCGCCCATACCTGCGATAATGGTCTGACCCGTTTCCGCGTTTGTCCAGGTCTTGAAGGTGGGGTCTTCCTCCGCGAGCTTCGCGAGAGCAATAGCCATCTTTTCCTGACCTGCCTTGGTCTTGGGCTCGATAGCCAGGTCGATAACCGGCTCGGGGAACTCCATGGACTCAAGGATAATGGGGTGATTCTCGTCGCACAGGGTGTCGCCCGTCGTGGTGTATTTAGTACCTACTACCGCCGCGATATCGCCGCAGGGACAAGCGTCTATATCCTGTCTGTGGTTGGAGTGCATCTGCAAAATACGTCCCATACGCTCGTTCTTATCCTTGGTGGAGTTAAGAACCGACGTACCCGCGTCAACATAGCCGGAGTAAACTCTGAAGAAGCAGAGCTTTCCGACAAACGGGTCGGTAGCGATCTTGAACGCAAGTGCGGAGAAGGGCTGATCGTCGCCTGCGTGACGCTCCTCCTCCTCGCCCGTTTCGGGGTTGGTGCCCTTGATGGACGGGATATCCAGAGGTGACGGCATATAGTCAACGACCGCGTCCAGCAGCTTCTGAACGCCCTTGTTCCTGTAAGAAGTACCGCAGATAACGGGAACGAACTTATTCTCGATCGTGCCCTTTCTGATAGCATTCTTTATCTCCTCAACGGTGAAGTCGGCGCCCTCGTTCTCAAGGTATCTCTCCATGAGATCGTCGTCCATCTCGGCAACCGCCTCAAGCAGTGCCGCTCTGTACTCCTCAGCCTTCTCCTTCATATCCGCGGGGATTTCCTCGACGCGCATATCCTTGCCGAGGTCGTCGTAGTAAACGTCCGCATTCATCTCGACCAGGTCGATAATGCCCTTGAAGTCCGACTCAGCGCCGATGGGGAGCTGGATCGGAACAGCGTTGCACTTCAATCTGTCGTGCATCATATCCACTACGTTATAAAAGTTAGCGCCCATAATATCCATCTTATTTACATAAGCCATTCTGGGCACATGATAGTTGTCCGCCTGACGCCAGACTGTTTCAGACTGCGGCTCAACGCCGCCCTTTGCGCAGAATACCGTAACAGAGCCGTCAAGCACTCTCAGCGAACGCTGAACCTCAACGGTGAAGTCAACGTGTCCGGGAGTATCGATAATATTGATTCTATGGTCCTTCCAGAACGCGGTAGTAGCAGCGGAGGTAATTGTTATACCTCTCTCCTTCTCCTGATCCATCCAGTCCATCGTGGAAGCGCCGTCATGGGTCTCGCCTATTTTATAGTTGACACCCGTGTAGAACAGAATACGCTCCGTGGTGGTGGTTTTACCCGCGTCGATATGAGCCATAATACCAATATTACGAGTCATTTCAAGAGTTACGTCTCTTTTCATAAATTCCTCCGTAAACTAATGTGATAGCTCTTATTACCACTTGTAATGTGCGAATGCCTTGTTCGCTTCCGCCATCTTGTGCGTATCGTCACGCTTCTTGCAAGCGCCGCCCTGATTGTTCAGCGCGTCGATTATCTCGTTTGCGAGTCTTTCCTTCATGGTCTTTTCGCTGCGCAGACGGCTGTATTTGGTTATCCATCTCAAGCCGAGTGTGCGGCGTCTTTCGGGGCGAACCTCCATAGGAACCTGGTAGGTCGACCCGCCTACACGGCGAGCTTTTACCTCGAGCTGGGGCATGATATTCTCCATTGCCTCCTCGAAAGCCTCGAGAGCCTCCTTGCCGGTTTTCTCGGCAACTATCTCGAATGCGCCGTATACGATCTTTTGGGCTACGCCCTTCTTACCGTCAAGCATAACGTTGTTGATGAGTCTTGTCACCAGCTCCGAGCCGTACAGCGGATCGGGCAAAACCTCACGCTTGGGTACATTACCTCTTCTTGGCACTTTACTTCCCTCCTTCATAAAAAATGAAAATCATAGGTACTCGAAAGCTCCTGCTCCCGCCGTCCGAAAAAAGGCAATTTTCATATACAAAAATAATGCCTCTGTCTGACAGCAAAAGGTCAGTTACGCTTTCTTGCCCGCCTTCGGACGCTTTGCGCCGTACTTCGAGCGTCCCTGCATTCTCTTGTCCACGCCCTGCGCGTCAAGCGTACCGCGAACGATATGGTAACGCACACCGGGGAGATCCTTTACACGTCCGCCTCTGATAAGAACAACGGAGTGCTCCTGCAGTTTGTGTCCGATACCGGGAATATAAGCGGTTACCTCATAGCCGTTGGAGATCTTGACTCTGGCTACCTTTCTCATTGCCGAGTTAGGCTTCTTGGGAGTCTGAGTTCTTACAGCGGTGCACACGCCGCGCTTCTGGGGAGAGTGCTGATCGATCTGCTGCTTACGCAGAGTGTTCATACCCTTCTGGAGCGCAGGTGCCTTTGACTTCTTTTCGGAAACCTGACGACCCTTGCGGACAAGCTGATTAAACGTAGGCATTATTTCACCTCCAAAATATTTTTTCATGCAAGAAATGTGACCATTGAATATTATTTCCATAACAAACAAATTTAATCATATCTTCTCACACATTCATACATTTTAATACAAAAGGCGGCGTTTGTCAAGGGCTTTTCCCATTTTTTGTGACAAACACCCCCATTTATTTAATTTGCACTGCTGCTTTTGTGTATTTTGCCCATCAGTTCCTGCCCGTATATCTGTTGATCAGGGTCGAGCTGCGTTTAAGTTTTGTTGATTTAGGCTTTGATGCAGTTAGGCCTTGTTGACAAGGAGCTGTTTATATATGCTGACGAGAATTAAATGATTTAAAAGAATTTCAAAATTCCCGCAAGCACTCTCGGTCACTCGCTGCGCTCGTTCCCTGCGAGCGATTGCGGGAACCGGTCTTCGTTTGCCCTTCGGCAAACTCGACCTTTTTGAAATTCTCCTGCGTGGGCAATTTGCGACTGGATGCTGTGTGCTCCTCAATGCGTGGGCAATTTGCGGCTGGATGCTGTGTGCTCCTCAATGCGTGGACGGTTTGCGGCTGGGTGCTATGCGCCCCTTAATGCGCGGAAGATTTGCGGCTCAATATAAAATCTCTCCGTTTCGCTTTGCGAAACGGAGATACCTTAATTATAAATCAAGAAATGTCCTCGGCAGGCTCCTCGGGCTCGTTTTCCTCCGCTGCCGCCGCGGCTTCGGCTGCCGCCTTTTCCGCTTCCTGGCGCTCCTTAAGCCCTGTTCCCGCGGGAATGAGCTTGCCGATGATAACGTTCTCCTTAAGTCCCGTCAGCGGGTCTACCTTGCCTCTTATCGCCGCCTCGGTGAGCACTCTCGTGGTCTCCTGGAACGACGCCGCCGACATAAAGCTGTCCGTTGCGAGAGATGCCTTGGTGATACCCAGCAGAACCGGCTCGCAGGTAGGCAGCGTGAGCTGCTCTCCCTCCTCGATACGTTCCTTAAGCTTGTCGCAGATATCGGTGAACTCCGTCTTGCCGATAACCGCGCCCGCCAGCAGGAAGCTGTCCCCGGGCTCCACTATCCTTACCTTGCGCATCATCTGGCGCACGATTACCTCTATATGCTTGTCGTTGATATCAACACCCTGCAAGCGGTAAACCTTCTGAACCTCGGAAATGATATAGTTCTGCACCGCTTTCTCGCCCTTTACCGCGAGTACGTCGGGCGGATTTATCGAGCCCTCCGTCAGCGGATCGCCCGCCTGTACATAGTCGCCGTCGAACACCTTGGGACGATAGCCGAACGGTACCGCGTACTGCTCCTCCGTACCGTCCTCCGCGGTGATTATCGCGTGGCGGGTCTTCTTTATCTCCTCATAGCGAACCGTTCCCGATATTCTGGTTATAATAGCCATATTCTTCGGGTGGCGGCTCTCGAAAAGCTCCTCAACGCGGGGCAGACCCTGCGTGATATCCTCCGCGGAGGCGATACCGCCCGTATGGAAGGTTCTCATGGTAAGCTGCGTACCGGGCTCGCCGATGGACTGCGCCGCGATAATTCCCACAGCCTCGCCCTTACTGATAAGCTGTCCGTTTGCAAGCGACGCGCCGTAGCACTTCGCGCAGACGCCGTTTTTCAGCTCACATGTGAGCACCGAACGCACTTTGATATTTTCAACGCCCGTTTTAACGATACGCGCAGCGTCGTCGTCATTAAGCAGCTTATCTCTCGAAATCGAGAAAGAGCCGTCGGGCGCGGTGAAATCCTCCGTGAGGTAGCGTCCGACAAGGCGCTCCGCCAGCTTTTCGACAAGCTCGTTGCCCTCACGTATCTCGTAGACCTCTATGCCGTTTACCGTGCCGCAGTCCTCGTCGCGGATAATTACCTCCTGGGAAACGTCAACCAGACGTCTTGTAAGGTAGCCCGAGTCAGCGGTACGCAGCGCCGTATCCGCCAGACCCTTACGCGCGCCGCGGGAGGAGATGAAGTACTCCAGAACGTTCAGACCCTCGCGGTAGTTTGCTCTGATAGGCATTTCGATGGTAGCGCCCGAAGTATTTGCGATGAGTCCGCGCATACCCGCAAGCTGTCTTATCTGCGCCTTGGAGCCGCGGGCTCCCGAATCCGCCATCATGAAGATGTTGTTGTAGGGGTCGAGGTTCTCCGTCAGCGCCGCCGCAACGTCCTCGGTCGCCTTGTTCCAGATGTTGATGAAGCTATCCTTGCGCTCGGTATCGGAGATGAAGCCGCGGCTGAACTGCTTGTTGATCTTCGCTATGCTCGCGTCCGCAGCCGCCAGTATCTCGGCTTTCTGCGGCGGTATCTCCGCGTCGCTTACCGCAACTGTGATACCCGAGCGGGTGGAGTATCTGTAACCCATAGCCTTGATTTTGTCCAGCACCTGAGCGGTGGTCGCCGTGCCGTGAATCTTCAGGCAGCGGTCGATTATCTGACCCAGCTCGCTCTTGCGCACCTTGAAGCCTATCTCGTAGTCAAGCTGGTGGTCGGGATCGTTTCTGTCAACGAAACCCAGATCCTGCGGGATATGCTCGTTATAGATAATTCTTCCGACGGTGGTGGGAACTATTCTTGATATCTTGGTATCGCCAAGATCCTTTGTAACTCTTACCTTGATAGCGGCGTGAATGGAGATAACATCGTCCTTGTACGCCATAAGAGCCTCGTTCGCGTCGCGGAATATCTTACCCTCGCCCTTTTCTCCCGACTTGTCGAGAGTGAGGTAGTAGGAGCCAAGCACCATGTCCTGCGTAGGAACGGTAACGGGCTTACCGTCGGAGGGCTTGAGCAGGTTCTTGGCAGCAAGCATGAGATTTCTCGCCTCGTCCTGCGCCTCCTCGGAAAGAGGAAGATGAACCGCCATCTGGTCGCCGTCAAAGTCTGCGTTGAACGCGGTGCAGCACAGCGGGTGCAGCTTGATGGCTCTGCCCTCTACCAACACGGGAGAGAACGCCTGTATACCCAGACGGTGCAGCGTAGGCGCACGGTTGAGCAGCACGGGGTGATCCTTGATAACGCACTCCAGCGAATCCCACACCTTGTCGTCGGCGCGCTCCACCAGCTTTTTAGCCTGTTTGATGTTGGGGGAAACTCCCTTTACCACCAGATCGTTCAGCACGAAGGGCTTGAACAGCTCCAGCGCCATCTCCTTGGGCAGACCGCACTGATCCATCCTGAGATCGGGACCTACAACGATAACGGAACGTCCCGAATAGTCGACGCGCTTACCCAGCAGGTTCTGACGGAAGCGTCCCTGCTTGCCCTTGAGCATATCCGAAAGGGACTTCAGCGGGCGGTTGTTTGAGCCCGTGTAAGCTCTGCCGTGCCTGCCGTTGTCTATCAGAGCGTCCACCGCCTCCTGGAGCATACGCTTCTCGTTTCTTACAATAAGATCGGGAGCGTGCTTATCCAGCAGCACCTTAAGACGGTTGTTTCTCATAACTACCTTGCGGTAAAGCTCGTTGAGGTCGGAGGTCGCATAGCGCCCGCCGTCGAGCTGTACCATCGGGCGGATATCGGGGGGGATAACGGGGATAACGTCCAGTATCATCCACTCGGGGCGGTTGCCCGAGGTTCTGAACGCCTCGATAGCGTCCAGCCGTCTGAGCAGCTTTACCTGCTTCTGACCCGCGGGAGTGCCCGCAAGCTCCTCCTTAAGCTCCTCGGCGAGCTTGTCAAGGTCTATCTCCCCAAGCAGCTCCTTTATGCTCTCCGCGCCCATACCCGCGCGGAAGGTATCAATGCCGCTGAACTTTGAGGAGTACTGAGAATACTCCTCCTCGGTGAGAAGCTGCTTTTTCACCAGACCCGTTTTCTCGCCCGGGTCGATAACGATATATTTTGTGAAGTAAAGCACCTCCTCCAGCTTCTTGGGGGTCAGGTCGAGAACCTGCCCTATCCTGGAGGGAGTACCCTTGTAGTACCAGATGTGGGATACCGGCGCGGCAAGCTCTATGCAGCCCATGCGCTCGCGCCTTACCTTGCTTCTTGTTACCTCAACGCCGCACTTTTCGCATATCTTGCCCTTAAAGCGTATCCTCTTATACTTTCCGCAGTTACATTCCCAGTCCTTTTGCGGGCCGAAAATCCTTTCGCAGAAGAGACCGCCCTTTTCGGGCTTCTGAGTGCGGTAGTTGATCGTCTCGGCGCGCTCTACTACGCCGTGTGACCACGCTCTTATCTGTTCGGGAGATGCAAGTCCGATCTTCATCGACTCAAAAACATTAAAACCCATCTATTTACCTCATCTCTGTATAGTCGTCCTGCCGTAAAGCACGGTTATTCCTCGTCCTCGTTATCATCGTCGCCGCCAAAGCCGTCATCGCCGTCATCCTCGTCCTCGTCATAACCGAAGCCGTCGTCGTCGGAATCGTCGAACAGCGGGTCGCCGGCAAGGTCTTCATCCTCCTGATCCATTACCTCGTAGCCCGCCGCGTTGAAGTCGTCCTCGTCGGAGCGGAAGTCCATCTCAAAGGTGTTCTGTCCGTAGGAGTTGTCGTTCTCGTCCTCCACGTCCTCCTTAAGGTCTATCTCCGCGCCGTTCTCGTCGAGTATCCTTATATCGAGACCCAGACCCTGGAGCTCGCTTATCATTACCTTGAAGGACTCGGGAACGCCGGGCTTGGGAACCGACTCGCCCTTTACAATAGCCTCGTAGGTCTTTTGTCTGCCCATGAGATCGTCGGATTTAACCGTGAGTATCTCCTGGAGGGTATATGCCGCGCCGTAAGCCTCCAGCGCCCAAACCTCCATCTCTCCGAAGCGCTGACCGCCGAACTGCGCCTTACCGCCGAGCGGCTGCTGCGTAACCAGAGAGTAGGGACCCGTAGAACGCGCGTGGATCTTATCGTCGACCAGGTGATGCAGCTTGAGGTAGTACATATAGCCGACGGTAACGGGAGCGTCAAATTTCTCGCCCGTTCTGCCGTCTATAAGCTGCGTCTTACAGTCGTTTGACCAGCTCAGCTTCGTAAAGTCGATGCCGGGACCGTCAGCGCCCGCAAGCTCCTCCCTCATGGAAGCCGCTCTGTCATACAGCTCTCGGATATCCTGCTCGTGCGCGCCGTCGAATACGGGGGTGGATATCTTCCAGCCCAGCGCTCTCGCAACGTAGCCCAAGTGAACCTCCAGCACCTGTCCGATATTCATACGGGACGGTACGCCGAGAGGGTTCAGCACGATATCAAGCGGAGTTCCGTCGGGCAGGAAGGGCATATCCTCGGTTTTGAGTATCCTCGAAACAACGCCCTTGTTTCCGTGACGACCCGCCATCTTATCTCCGACGGATATCTTACGCTTCTGCGCGATATAAACGCGCACCTTTTCGTTTACCCCGGGAGCCAGCTCGTCGCAGTTCTCGCGGTTGAACACCTTTACGTCCACAACTATACCGCTTTCGCCGTGGGCTACTCTCAGCGAATTGTCGCGCACCTCGCGCGCCTTTTCGCCAAAGATGGCTCTCAGCAGCTTTTCCTCCGCGGTAAGCTCGGTCTCTCCCTTGGGCGATACCTTGCCGACAAGGATATCTCCGGAGTGAACCTCCGCGCCGACATGGATAATTCCGCGCTCGTCAAGGTCTTTAAGAGCGTCGTCGGAGAGGTTGGGTATATCGCGGGTGATCTCCTCGGGACCCAGCTTGGTCTCGCGGCACTCCAGCTCGTATTCTTCTATATGGATAGAGGTGTAAACGTCGTTGTACACCAGCTTTTCGTTGATAAGAACCGCGTCCTCGTAGTTGTAGCCCTCCCAGGTCATAAAGCCTATGAGAGCGTTCTTTCCGAGAGCTATCTCGCCGTTCTTGGTAGCGGGACCGTCCGCGATAACGTCGCCCTTCTTCACGGTCTCGCCCTTGTCTACTATCGGGCGCTGATTCACGCAGTTGCCCTGGTTGGAGCGCTTGAACTTGATGAGCTTGTAAATGTGCTCCTGACCCAGCTCGTTCTTGATGATAATGCGATCCGCGCTTACCTCGGACACAACGCCGTCCTCCTTGGCGCATACGACTACGCCGGAGTCCACCGCCGCCTTATACTCGATACCCGTACCGACGATGGAGTTATCCGTTACCATAAGCGGAACAGCCTGTCTCTGCATGTTCGCGCCCATCAGCGCGCGGTTCGCGTCGTCGTTCTCCAGGAACGGTATCATCGCCGTCGCGACAGATACCACCATCTTCGGCGAAACGTCCATGAAGTCCACCTTTTCGCGCTCTGTTTCAAGAATAGCGTCACGGCAGCGGGCATTTACGCGGGGTCTCGCGAAGCAGCCGTTCTCGTCGAGCGGCTCGTTCGCTTGGGCAACGACATAGTTGTCCTCCATGTCCGCGGTCATATAAACGACCTCGTCAAGCACCTTGCCGGTGGTCTTGTCAACGCGGCGGTAGGGGGCTTCTATAAAGCCGTAAACGTTTATCCTCGCAAAGGTAGCCAGATAAGATATAAGTCCGATGTTAGGACCTTCGGGGGTCTCTATGGGGCACATTCTTCCGTAGTGGGAGTAGTGTACGTCGCGAACCTCAAATCCCGCTCTGTCTCTTGACAGACCGCCGGGACCGAGAGATGACAGACGGCGCTTGTGAGTAAGCTCCGCAAGTGGGTTGTTCTGATCCATAAACTGCGACAACGGAGAAGAGCCGAAGAACTCCTTCATTGCCGCGATGACCTGGCGCGCGTTGATAAGCAGCGACGGGGTCATTCTCTCGGAGTCGTTAGCCTGCAAGCCCATTCTCTCGCGAATGGTGCGCTCCATACGGGTGAAGCCTATCCTGAACTGATTCTGCAACAGCTCTCCCACGCAGCGGATACGCCTGTTTCCGAGGTGGTCGATATCGTCAATATCGCCGATACCCTCGCAGAGGTTCATGAAATAGCTTACCGAAGCATAAATATCGTCCAGCGTGATGTGCTTGGGAATAAGCTCCTCAACGCGCTCCTTTATGAGCTGGGCGGTCTTTTCGGTATCGCCCGCGGCTTCCTCAAGAATTGCCGCAAGAACGCCGAAGCGCACCTGCTCGTTCACGCCCAGCGCTTCCACGTCCATATCGCCCGTGTAGAGCTTGATGTCTACCATGCCGTTGCCGACAACCTTAACGGTGCCCTCGCCGTCCTCCTTGAGAACGGCAACGCTGATAACGCCCGCGTTCTGGATAGCCATAGCTGCGTCGGCAGTGATGACGGCGCCCTCCTCCGCGAGAATTTCTCCGGTAAGCGGCGCGATAACGGTCTCGGCAGCTTTTCTGCCCTTTAATCTTGCGGCGATACCGAGCTTCTTATTGTATTTATATCTTCCGAATCTGGAAAGGTCGTATCTCTTTGCGTCGAAGAACAGGTTCTCCAGCGTGGTGCGGGAGGACTCCACCGTAGCGGGCTCGCCGGGGCGGAGCTTGCGGTATACCTCCAGCAGAGCCTCCTCCTCGTTTTCGGTGCTGTCCTTGCCGCTGTCGATAGTGGAGGTTATTCTGGGATCTTCGCCGAATTTCTCCGTCAGCGAGGCGTTGTCGGACAGTCCGATAGCGCGCAGGAAGGTGGTGCAGGCAAACTTTCTGTTCTTATCTATGCGCACATAGAACACGTCGTTGGAGTCCATTTCAAGCTCCAGCCAAGCGCCGCGGTTAGGTATGACCGTAGCCTTGAACAGCTTTTTACCCGTCTTATCGTAATCGAAGCCGTAGTAAACGCCCGGAGAGCGCACGAGCTGAGATACCACAACGCGCTCCGAGCCGTTGATGACAAAGGTTCCGCTTTCTGTCATCAGCGGAAGGTCGCCCATATAAATTTCATTGTCCAGCAGCTCGCCGGTTTCCTTGTTCAGCAGTCTTGCGGTAACGCGCAGCGGCGCGGCGTAGGTAGCGTCGCGTTCCTTGCATTCCTCGATAGTGTATTTGGTCTTGTCGTCCAGACGGTAATCGATAAACGAAAGCTCAAAGCGTCCGTTTCCGTCCATAACGGGGGAAACGTCCTTTAGAACCTCCTTTATACCGTCTTGAAGGAACCAGTCGTATGAGTCCTTCTGAATACCGATGAGGTTGGGCATTCCGATGACCTCATTGATCTTGGAAAAACTCATTCGGGTGTTTTTTCCGAGCTGTACGGGCTTTACATTCACCATCGGCTTTATCACTCCTTATAAAATTGCATAAAATGCGGTCGGAATTTGTCCGAAAAAGCATAAGAAAATCACAATAAATTGCATATTTTCCGCACTTTTCGCGCACAAATCCATTATGATACAGTTTATTATTATACCACATCAATGTCAATCTGTCAATAGGTTTTTTACATTATTTTTCTATTTTATGTATAATTTTTCGCTTTCGGGGGACAGAATTTTCTACGCACGCGCAAGTAGAAAATTCTCCCTTTGTTTTGTGCAAAAGGGAGAATTTTTGTGCTGCTAAATTATCATTTATCTTATTTCGTGCACCGCGTCCGCAAGGCTTTTGACATACTCGTATATCTTGGGCGCGGCGTTCTCGCCGTAC
>CAMWLH010000009.1 GCA_947175045.1 uncultured Clostridia bacterium
TATCTAATATATTATACCACATCAGTGAAGATTTTGCAAGGGGTTTTTGAAATCATAATGATTAGCAACCAAAACCTTTTATTCGGCAAGAAGGGACTCTAACTTGGCAATCTCCCCGTCGGAAAAATCGGTTTTGCAGACCGCTTCGACATTGTCGGCTATCTGCTCGGGGCGGGAGGCTCCGATAAGTACGGTTGTCACGGCGTTGTTGTGAAGCACCCACGAAAGCGCCATCTGAGCCAGCTTCTGACCGCGCGCGGCGGCTATCTCGTTAAGGCTGTTGAGTTTAGAGATCATTTCCTCCGTGAGTTGCTCCTTAAGCCACGTTCTGCCCTTTCCTATACGGCTGTCCGCGGGAATGCCGTTAAGGTATCTGTCGGTAAGAAAGCCCTGATACAGAGGTGAAAACACCGCCAGACCGAAGCCCTGCTCCGCGGCAAAGCTGTCCAGACCGTCCCGCTCTATCCAGCGGTTCAGCATTGAATATGACGGCTGATTCAGCACAAAGGGCGTTTTCAGTTCACGGAAAATCGCGAGAATTTCCTCGGTCTGCTGCTTATTGTAGTTGGAAATGCCCACATAGAGCGCCTTACCCTGCTTTACCGCGTTGTCGAGAGCCAGTGCCGTTTCCTCGGCGGGAGTTTCGGGGTCGGGGACATGATGATAGAAAATATCCACATACTCCAGTCCCATTCGCTTAAGCGACTGGTCCAGAGAAGCTGTTAGGTATTTCCGCGAGCCGTTTCTGTCGCCGTAGGGACCCTCCCACATCTCATAGCCCGCCTTTGTGGAAATACAAAGCTCGTCGCGGAATTGGCGCATTCCCCTGTCAAGTATCTTGCCGAAATTCTCCTCCGCGGAGCCGTTATATGGGTTTCCGTAATTGTTCGCAAGGTCGAAATGGGTTATTCCAAGGTCGAACGCGGTATGAACCATGTTCTCCATATCAGCAAGGCTGTCCCGGAAGCCGAAATTCTGCCACAGCCCCAGCGATACCGCGGGCAGCTTAAGACCGCTCTTTCCGCAGCGGTTGTATACCATTTTCTCATATCTTTTTTCGTTTGGCTTGTACATATTCTTTCCTCCTCGGATTTGTTTTTTTAATTGTAACATATTTCGGGGAGAATTGCAATAGATGATGTGAAAATCCCCGCGCTTGGCGGGGATAAAATTATCTGTACTTTCCGCAATCCTTGCGGAAGCCTCATGTTGCCGGGTTTAATGCGCCGAATACGTCTGTCCGCTCACTCCGTGCCGTAAGTGTCGTATTTTACACGATTAAACTTATAGAGAGCGATCAGAGAGATAATTCTCAGCAGCAGATCAAGCAGCAGATACTTTGTTATTTCTCCAGGTATCGTTATCATCTTATTTATCACCGGGAAAGTGGTATTTAAACTTGAGAAGTCCATTCCTGCCAACGGGAAGAATATATAAAAAAGTATCCCAAAAGCGTAGCCCACCATCAATATGTATAAGCATATCTTACTTTTTTTGGCTCCGATAAAGGAAATAACCACAACCGCAATCTGAATAACGACAGTGAATATCAAACAGGCAATCACGTAAACAGAAATATTCACATCACTAAAATTCTTAAAGCTTTCAATTATTATGCCGATTACCTGAGAGGCACTAACCTTATCGTTAATAGACGCTTCACGAATAAGCATATCGCGCACAATATTATAAGGCATAACCAAGTCCAAAATGACAGGCATAAGAATGCTGCAGCCTATAAAAATAACAGCGCATATCCGCTTGTATATATCGATCCCTTTAATTCTTGTATGGATATCGCTCCGCGATGTATTTTGAAAAAAACTCATAATAATTCTCCTTTAATAAACTCTTGTAAATCTTGACCCGTCGCCCAGACCCGAGCCGGATATGACAAGATCGCCGCCGTCCTTACGAATTTTCCACGAGCCGAAAATGGTAGACGTTAAGAGGCTTGATGTAACATATGTGCCGTCATCGTTTCGCTTATAGGTCGCGGAATAGGGATTCCGACCATACTCATAAATTATACAGCTCCCGTCCGAATTAAATTCGATCGTATAATCATACCCGCCCCCATAAGGGTCGGCATTACGCTCCTATGTACCGAACAGCCCCGCGCCCCCTCTCAAAAAAGCAGACCCGAGCACGGCGGCAAATATCGCAGCCACAACGACAACAATCACCGCTATCAAGACCACTGTCTTTTTAGCTGACGCTTTGGCGACTTGCGCTCCGCCGCATTGCGCGCCGCAATGTATACACCAGCCGGAACTGTCATCAATTTGCTTCCCGCATTTTGAACAAAACATAGAGCATTCTCCTTTTTTCACCTTTTGGTGTTATTTTATCATATTATAACACCAAAAGGCGAATTTGTCAATACCAAACGGTATTTTTTGTTATAATAAATGAAAAAATATATCCGGACGGTGATATTATTGAGCTACTATAAACGAATAAGAGATTTGCGCGAGGACTCGGATAAAAATCAGTCGGAGGTCGCGGCGGAGCTTTCAATGCAGCTTACGCAATACGGCAGATACGAGCGGGGCGAGAGGGAGCTCCCCCTTAATATCGCGGTGCAGCTTGCGAAATATTATAACGTATCTGTCGACTATATCGCGGGGGTCTCCTCATGCAGTCATGGGAATGATACCTCGCTCAGTCCCCGTGAATGCGAGCTTATATCAATGTTACGCGCCCTGGACGATTTTGAAAAGGGTCAGGTTTTCGAAAGAGCAAAGTTTCTTTTGGAAAATCATAATAAAAATCCCCGCGGCTGACACAGAGTCGCGGGATTATTTTGCCATTTTGCCAATTTATTATCCTGTAAAAAACAGCTTAGGACAAGATATTTTGTACAAGTAAAAAGCAATAATATAATATAGCAAGACTTTCAAAGGTAAGCCATGCCTTTGAAGGTTTTTTATTTGCAAAAAACGGTTTGCCGTAATTCATAGGAGGACTTGTTATGTTTAGCCTGCTCGTTAAATTCGCTGTGCAGCATTTTCTTGTTTTCGGGCTGCATTTTGAGGGAAGAAATCAATTCCCGAAACAGCTTTCCGCAAAGGACGAGGCGGAAACTATCCGCAAGATCGCCGAGGGCGACGAATCCGCGCGGGATAAGCTGATAGTCCATAATCTGCGCCTTGTCGCTTATATCGTAAAAAAGAACTACCCCGACGCCCGCGACCAAGACGACCTTATCTCCATCGGCACAATAGGTCTTATCCGCGCCGCCGAGACCTTTGATTATCTTAAGGGGAATCATTTCAGCACTTATGCTTCAAAATGCATTGATAATGCTATTACACACTTGCGGAAACACCGTTCTGCTTTCCGGACCGCCTGCTGAAAGTCTATGTCTGATCGTCTGCGCGCCTGATAAAAATATGGGCGCTCTCCCCGTCCCACTCAATGCGGTCAATTATCCGGTGCATATAATCGCGCTTTTCAACCACGGTCAGCGTATCGAATACTTCCTTAAAATGCTCGATTGATTTTACGATCGCGTCAACCTGTCTTTGCCGCTCCAGATTTTCCTCGCCGAGAAAGCTAAGCTCGGCGATCTCATTTTCCAGCACTTTTATCTCGTTATCGAGCCGCTCCACCTCCTTGGCGGTATAGGAAAGCATTGCGGAGCCGTCCTCCGACCTCGCGAGAGCGTCCATAAGATTTGAGATCATTTTGCGCTTTTCATCGGTCTGTTTTTTCAGATCCGCCAGCCTTGCCGAATTATCCTCGGTCTCCCTGTTTGACTGTTTTATAAGGGTATCCAGCTGTCTGCCGATCGTCGACTTCGGCTGATTGAATTTAAGCAGTTCATCGCACACCAGCTTATCGAGAACGTTTCCGTTGACGTTTTTCATTGTGCATTTTGATTTGCGGGAGCGCTCCTTAAACTCGCACATATAGCTGAATGTCTGTGTGCCGTCGGGGTTCAGCCGCTTGTTGGAGTTCACGCGCGGGCGCATTATGCTTCCGCAATTTGCACAGCGGACAAGCCCCGAGAAAATGCTAACTTGATTGCGCACAGGGCGGTAAAAGGTCTTGGACGCGTTCTCACCAATCAGCGACTGCGCTTTCAGCCATATATCCGACGCAATTATTCCCGTGTGCTTGCCGAGCGCTATTATCCATTCGTCGGGAGCAGTACGGTGCTGCTGCTTGCCGCTCTGGGCACTTCTGCGGAATGGCATTATCCCACATTTTCCATCGGTTTCGGAAACCTCAAAGCACACGCTGCTGCCAAGCTCCCTGAAATAATCATATACCGCGCTGTCCGCAATGCAGTAAACGGGATTTTTCAATATATCCTTGACCGCTCTCATTCTGAATTCCGAGCCCTCGCGCGTTTTTATATCATGCTGAATAAGCCACGCCGCCGTTTTGGTAAGCGAACTCAGCTCAAGGAATTTCTCAAAAATCAGCTTTACGGTTTTAACCTCGGAAGGTATCTGCTTCAATTTGAACGCCGACCGCTTTTTCCCCTCATCATTGGTTATTTCCGTTTTCTCGCCCGTATATCCGAGCGGCGTAACTCCGCCGAGCCAGCGACCTGTTCTCGCGAGAAGTATCAGATTATCGCGCACGCGTTCGGCTATCGTTTCGCGCTCCAGCTGCGCGAAGACCGCGGCAATGTTCATCATGGCTCTGCCCATGGGGGTTGAGGTGTCAAACTGCTCCTTAATGCAGATAAAGGCGGTGTGCATTCCGTTAAGCTCTTCAATAAGACCGGCAAAATCGCCGACGTTGCGGCTGATACGGTCAAGGCGGTATACCACAATATAATCAAATGGCTCTTTTCTGGCTCTCTGCATCATCAGGCGGAACTGCGGTCGGTCAAGATTTTTCGCCGAAAAACCCTCGTCCTCATACACGAATATCTCACCGTCCTTAGCTTCCGGAATATTTCTTTCTATGTATTCGCGGCACAGGGTTATCTGGTTCTCTATGCTTTCGCCCTTGCCGGTGAATTTTGATTTTCTGGAATAGATGGCGATTTTCATGCGGAACCCCTTTCCCATAATTTCTTAATTTATATTATAGCATATTCCGGATTAATTTACAAGTGTTTTTACGTCAATTTAATAATTCATTGCGTTAATTTAATAAATCACAAGAATTTAAAAATAGCCTGCCTCATACAAAGCAGGCTATTTTTAATAAAATTTTATTCCGGAATTTGCAGGATCAAAGGATAATTAATCTTAAAAGAATCCGTACAGAAATTCCCCTTGACAACACACTGATAATTGCCTATATCGTACACCGCGTCATATACATTGCTGTCTTGCAAGTCGTACTCTATATATTTTGCGGATTTCTTATCGGCTCCGGGCTTGAAGACCACTTTAGTTGTACACTGCCTTAATGTATCCTCAATACCCTTGCCGTCTTCTGATGTAAGAAACGGGCTGATAAGGACTACCATTATCCCATACTTTCTCCCCTGTTTCAGCAGCTTTACCAATGGGGATTTCTGGTTAAGATCAAGTTCATGGCATTCATCTACTATAAGCATGCATTTATTTGAGCTCTTCTGCGTTGATTTAAATTTATATAATTCCGTAAACAGCCTATCAATCGTATCCTTGTCATCGGCTTCAAGAACAGTAATTTTATCGGTGCTGCACCACCTTTGCCAGTTTAACCTACCGCTGCAATACAGAGCCCTGACAGCCTCAACTAAATCATCCTTCCCCTCTTCATTATCAAACAGCGGAAAGTAATCATCTTCCCACTTCTTTAAATCAGCAGCAACAGCAGTATCTTCAACGCTTTCTTCAAGAATATTAAGCAGGCAGCGGCACTGTTCGGACAGATTCTCTTGCTTTACTGCATTGAATATATCGCTTAACGCTGCCTTACTGCCGTTGGAGACATCAAATAGATCCACATAATCAGCATCATCAAAATCCAATGTGCTGCCCGCAACTCCGATGTTCAGCACTTCAATGCCCTGGCGGTGCGCCTCGACAGCAAACTTTTTAACAGCGTGACTTTTTCCGGAACCGCTTACTCCCGAAACATACATATGACAATTCTCGCTGTGGTCGTATTTATTTATGCAAAAATATATCTGACTGTCGCCATTTAAGCCGAACGGAATTTTTTTATACGGCTGGTTTTCGGTAAATTCGCTGATGTGCATGCGCACTTCTCCGAACTCGTAAAGCTTTGACAACGGGATAACATAAAAATTATGAACTCCCGATTTTGTTTTAACATTCTTTTGAAATTTATCTTTCTGAGTATCAAGAAAGCCATCATCATTAAGCTGCTTTATCAACAAATTACTTTCCATATTCAAACCGGCAGCTGCATCCACAAACAACGGTCTGGTTATGCATAGGCAATCATTCCAAAGGTAAAGCGTTTTTTGATCGTCAGTATCGGGGGTATAATCATGCGCATCCTTAAGCTGCAAATTACAACTTTTTAAATAGCTGCAAAACTTTTCGGTGAGCAGCGAGCTATCAACAGAAGCCGAATCTAACCAATTATAGAACCTATTATCAATCTCTTTGGCTATCTCCTCGGAAAAAACGGTGTACTTCAAAATCGTCCTTGCCGCTCCAAGCAATACCGCAAAGAAGTCGGTTTTAGGCGACTCGTTCTGCTCTTCGGAAATCTTTTGTCTGAAATTATTTATCGCAATAAGCAGATCAGACGCAAAGCGTTCATTATCCATCATCATCTTCTGAAACCAGCATAAAATACCGGTCAGGTCAGAGGGATCAGTGGTGCTGTACGGAATGATAAAGTATTTACTCATATCAAACTTTTTTAACTGCGACCGATTGTCAAAAACCAGAATAGGCAATCCCGATTCTTTTGGAAAACCACTCAAAATGCCATTCATTCCAACATCTCCGGATAACTTAGGCAGAAATTTTTTTAATTTGTAATCAGTTTCACCATTCGCGACAAAGAGTACAATACCATTACTATCAAGGATTTCCGCGTTATATTCAGATAATCTCATTTTTCGGCTCTCATCAAGACTATACATTTTGGAAAGCTCATCGACAGCTCTGCCCAAATCATTTGCACAAAATGAGACCGCCGTTCTTATGTCCAACTTGTTCACAGACAGGAAAAGCGTGACTTTTGATACACAGCCAAGCGCCAGAAGGAACAGATTCAAATCTCCGTTAACCTTATCTTTAATGCATAAACTGATCTTTTCTTTTACCCAAAGCCCGTCAGCGGCTTTCTGACGAATTAAGTGCTCGTCTCTATAAAACGGTCTGCCATCTTCTCCAATGCTATTACACGGTTCAGCGAGCGTCTGCGCCGTGTTATATTTTGTGAACAGCCACTCCATTATGTATTTTAAATTAATGCCGCTCAAAATCTCAACACCGTTGCTCATATCGCCCTGCTTGCGGTCGCAGCCGCCGCGGTCACATTCAATACCGAGTCGTCTATTCGCTCATTAAAATCCGCCAAACGCTCCGCTTGACCTTTGTCTTCATAGTATCGGCTTTGCTGCTTTCGCTTCAAGGCTCGCTTTGCTGTGCCCTTTTTCAGCTTTGCCGCTTTTGTTTCCTTGCTTTGGCTTCTTGTTTTAGGTGTTGTCGTGCGTTTTGCTCTTCTCTATGCGTATATTCTGGGCTGGCAGATAGCCGCTTATTATGCACACAGGTATCAGATTGTATTCGGAGTTCACGAGAACACGGAAAATTTGCACATACATTTCGTGTTTAATACGGTCAGCTTTGTTGACGGTCTTAAATACAACAATATGGATAAACTGAATGCCTATGTCAACAAAACCTATAACGAGTACACAGAAAATGTTCAGTATCGTATGTAATCATGTACAAACTCAATTACATATTATTACTTTAGTAAAGGAGTTGATAGCTATGCCGCGCAAAGCACCCGAAATAAAAGTGATAATTCACATGCCGGAGGACAAAGCCTCTCTGGACGCTCTCCAGGAAAGTACCAACGAGCTCTTCTGCCACATAGTAGAAAAGAAATTCAGAAACCTCAATCTTACAGATAAGGAACGCGCCTATGTCGTTAAACGGATAACAGAAAATCTTAATGCACAGGCTACATAAACAAGTCCGTTTAGAGCAAGGGAGCAGTATGCAGAAGTTCTCCAAAATCATTACACAAAAACGACAGATATGCAAGAGATAAGAATTGCGGCAGTGCCAAATTGGTGCTGCCGCTTCCCTCTTATTTTTTATGGTGTAGTCGCCTGCCCTATACCTATTATAACTTTTGGATTGCATCTAAAGATTTTTTCCACCGGATCAGCCGGTGGTTTTTTCGTTAAAGCTACACTAATAAGAGCCGGCATTCTATGAATCCGGCTCTTATTAGTAAAAGATTTTCAATGCAAATAAAAGAGAATTACTGAGCTTTTCACAATTGTATTTATATTCCAAATAACTACTGGTTTTTCTCGCAATATTTTTCATATGTCTGCATATCAAGCTTGGTATGTTTCAAAGCTTTATCCAAAGGCATTCCATCATCTATGAGTGATTTTATTGTTTCGATTTTTCCCTTGATTTTGCCCTCAATTATACCCTCATTACGCTGCACTAAGCCATACTCTTTCGCATAATCTTTAGCATACTCTTCCACTGCTTTGCACATGGTATCAACCCCCTCATTCTGAATTTTGTGGTATTTCACCTGCTGTGACAGCGCGCCGAAATTATTGTTTTCCGCTTCGCTCTTTTTCAGATATTGAAGCAGGGCGGACAAATCGGTGCCGTCCTGAACCGCGGTATTATAATAAAGCAGATGTATTCCGCTGGAGTACTCCCTGTCGGTCCCCTTAACGTATTGTACGATCTCGTAATGATTTTTATTCAGGTCGAACGAATCAAAATCCGATATAAAAATCATGTACAGCTCGGGAAGGTCCGAATAATCCTTCCCCTTTTCCAGGTATGACCAATCAATAGCTGTATGATAATAACGCAGTCTGCGCTCATGATTTTTCTTGTCGCCGATCTGTATCTCAACATCGTACAGGTTATGTTTTTCGTCCTCCACAATCGCGTCCAGCACTATTGAATGATCCTGGATATTTCGGATGGAATATTGGGTCTTATTCTCAATTACTTTTATCGGCTTTCCCAACAGCGCTGTGAGCAGATACTCACAAGCCCCCCTGTTCTCGAGCACTACCGAGAAAAATGTGTCGTCCATCAGGTTAAACTGTGCCACAAGCGCTTTTTTCTGCTCGAATGTACCTACCAGATCCTCATGTCTGATTACCAATATCCCACCCCCTCTTTTTGTATATTTTATCACAAATGCTGCGGTTTGTCAAGTGTGGTATTATAAAAGACATAGCCGTATTCTGACATGCAGCGAATTTCTCCGGTTGCGCAAAAATTTCTTGATTTTTTCTCTGAAATATGCTAAAATATAAAATGTATAAGGAATCCCGCGTTACGCAAGATGAAATCAGCAAAAAGCCGAGGAGCGATTGGATATGAAATATAATATTCCCGAAAGGGTTTTGAAAGATATTGCTGTCTTTGCCATTAAACACGATATTCAAAAAATCGTGCTGTTTGGCTCTCGCGCCAGAGGCACGCACAGAGAGCGCAGCGATATTGATATTGCAGTAAGCGGCGGTGACGCAGACGCGTTTTATTGGGATATAAAGGAAAATGTTCATTCACTATTATCCTTTGATATAGTTGATCTCGATTCCGGAGCTTCCGAGGACTTAAAAAAAGAAATTGAAAAAGACGGAGTTATATTATATGAAAAAGTTTGATAATTTCATCAATTGCCTGAATATTCTTAAAGATGCGAATTTTGAATTTGCATATGAAAATGATATATACAGGATAGGGGTTATCGGTCAGTTTAACTTGACGTTTGAGCTTGCATGGAAAGCTTTGCAGGAGATACTGAGACTCCATGGAGCGGAAAGTGCT
Source organism: uncultured Clostridia bacterium (assembly GCA_947175045.1). GTDB lineage: Bacteria > Bacillota > Clostridia > Oscillospirales > Ruminococcaceae > CAG-115. The sequence continues at coordinate 9,930 of CAMWLH010000009.1, forward strand.
GAAACGAGCTCTCCCAGGGAAATACTTCAGCTGGGCTACAAACTCGGTTTTTTAAATAATTCTGCCGTATGGCTCACTATGCTGAAAAAAAGAAATAGTTTATTTCATATATACGATGAGGATGAAACAGACGAATTGCTCATTCTTATCTGTGACAGCTTTATTCCCGCATTTACTGTTTTGCGTGATACGCTAAAAATAAAGCTTGATGAAGTTGAGTAAATTAACTTTTGCCCGTTCGTTTAACGAACGTTTACCGAACAGAAAATATCCCCTTGAAAATCAGTCGTTTTCAAGGGGATTTTCGTTCGTATACCCGTTCGCAAATCAACGTTCGGCAAACCTGCGTTTTACGGACACCTTAAATTTTTGTATAGGGTAGTTTTCCTGACACCGGTAAGCTCGTAGATTTCCTTAGCGGTATATTCTCCCGTGCGGTATAGTTTCACAGCCCTTTTAACCGATTCGGAATTTGCTGGTGGTCTCCCGCCTTTTCTGCCTCTTGCCTTAGCGGCGGCTAACCCCTCGCGAGTTCTGTCCGCCAGAACATCGCGCTCAAATTGCGCAAGCGCGGACATCAGCGTAAACAGCAGCTTGCCTGTGCTGGATGTGGTGTCTATGGACTCTTTTAAAGAAACGAGGTTCACACCTTTAGAATTGAAAGTCTCCATCAGCCAGATAAGGTCTTTCGTACTCCTGCCGAGGCGGGACAGAGATTCCACAACCACGGTATCTCCCTCGGTCAGCCGTTCCATCAGCTTTTCAAGCTCAGGACGGTTGCGTTTAGTGCCCGTCATTTTTTCGTTGTAGATTTTGTCCACTCCGTATTTTTCAAGCATATCAAGCTGGCGGTCAAGGCACTGCTGTTCCGTGGATACCCTTGCGTAGCCAAATGTAAAATTCTTCATCACAACTCCCCGCAATAATCATAACCAAGCAGCTCATACATTCCCTCATAGAAATCCCCGGGATAATATAAGAGCTCCTCAATTGTTGCAGGATCATAGCCGTAATCGAGCAGCATATCAATATCGTCCTCCAAAATGCCGATGCTTGTTGCAAAGGCTTTTAACTGGGATATTTCGGAGGTTTCCTGCTTTTCGTTTTCATCTTCGTGCCAATAGCGGCGCGACATATAGCACCTATAATCCCAGGCATTCAGATTGGTTGTATCGAATTGAGTGCAAGTGAGCTTTCCTTTACTATCAATTCTAATGATATCACCGCACATCGCGCGGATTTCGGTATGTAGCAGCGTTAGCAATCCGAGCTTTGTAAGCGCTCTGTCGAGTATCTCTTTTGTACTGGCATACACATAAAAACCGTAGTTTTCATAGTGATATAGCACCAGCGGGTTATCCCCTTTGACAAAATACATATTATTTTTGTCGTCCAAAATTGTGAATACAAAAGAGCCCAAGACCTTTTCAGCCATTTTTGCGATGCTATCTGAATTTATCACATTAGAGTTCTCCAAGAGCTGCACCGCTATGTAACTATCGGTTTCTATCGGAGTTGAGGGGAGGTTCATTTCGGCTCGGAGTTTAAAATCATTTTGCAGAACGCCGTTATGAGCAAGCGCGAACTCCATGCCGCCTATTTTACCCGAGAACGGGTGATTGTTTCGGTTGTCGGATTTATCACCCTGCGTTGCCATTCGGGTATGCCCCATTATTATATTGGCATCGTCTTTCAAGTGAAGATGAAGTTTGTGAGCGGCAAGCGGGCGCTTGTATATTGTCAGGTGCTCTCTAGTGTTAAATGCAAAACCTGTAGCGTCTATACCGCGAATCTCGCACTCCTTTGAAAGCACTTTGAGCAGCTTCTCGCGCTGTTTCGTTGTAAAAACGCGATTGTAATCTATAAGTCCAAATATTGCGCACATTTAGTCGTCCTCCTTTTCGTCGACCGGAGAATTTACATAGAGTCTCCGCTCCTTCAGATAGGTTATTAGTTCGGGGGCTGTATCATCGTCCAGGCAGCTCACAAAATCGCTCCAGCTAATGCTTGTCATCTCCTTGTCAGTTACCATATTTGCCATTTCGCAGATTTTATCCACGAGTTCAATGATTGCAATCAGCGTATTGTACTTTAGCGTTCCACGGAACATTCGGAACTCCACGGTATTCCAATTGGTGATATTGACGCAGGCGTAGCGACCGTTGCTGCCTTTCTTGGCGTCTTCCAGAATTTCCTTAGGGTTGCTTTTATAACCGTACCTTGCCGCCCAGCGGTTCATTTGATATTCTGTTCGGCGAGAGAATTTCAGCAGCTCCAGCCAGTGATGCTCCACAAAATAAAGTACCCGCGAAATGCACTCATCTTGTGCCTCGCGGGTACTCCCGAATGTGGTTCTGTTGACGTGGATATGCAATCCACAGGTGCTTGTTTTGTGGCTGCGGTAATCCAATTGAATGGCTCTGCGCATTATATCCTCCCATGGCATTTTGGTTTTGTGGTAATTGAGCGACATCGGGTGGGTTACTATTTCCATGCCGTCATTCAGGCTGCCGTCGGATTTTATGTAGATATGCTCATTATCGCGGTTACCTATCTGCAGGAGCTCGTCTGCATTGTCGCTGTATTTGCCGCCATCGTCAATTTCAAGCTCAACTCCGAAGTAGCGGTTGCTGTCACCATAAAATATGGGTTCGGGTTTGTAGCTGTAATCGTGGATAGAGTGGCTGCGGTGCTCCTCAATACAGCTGTCGCAGTAAGGTATATTATCGAAGTCGTCGATATAGTTTGCGTCTTCGCGAGGGATTATTCTGCCGCAGTCCTCGCAGGTAGTGTAAAAGTCATCATAGCAGCTTCCGCAGAGCGGCATAGTGTCCGAACCGGAATTATCATCGCTCCAAATGCGGTTACCGCAGTGCTCGCAGGTTACTGTCTCCTCAAAATAACAGGTTTCACAGAGTAACTCTCCGTCGAAAGCACGGCTGGTGTCCTCGTCGGTTTCGCTTCCGCAGCAGGTGCAGACCAGGCGGTGCAGTTCAATTTCGTTGTTTTTCATTTTTGACCTCCTCAATATTCTTCGGCAAGTAGCATGGTTGAATGGGTGCTGTCGTCGATCACAAAGATTTTGGCAGTGACTATTTCGTCAGCCTTGATCTCGTAATCTTTTCGGTATTCGGGGATTTCCTGGTGGTGTTCGATGGCTTGCAGATTATTTCTTTTTGACAGCTTGAACACCTGAAATCCGTCCTTGGGTTCGGGCATTGTGTCGATGATATTCCACAGAATGATCTGCGTGAGCACCGGAATTCCCTCGGTTATGCCCCTAGTTGCGTAGCGTGGGTTGTTGAACATTTTGTCCTCCTTTGATTTTGAGCGCAAAAAATCCCCCGAAGCCTTTCGACCTCGGGGATTTTTTCTATGCGCCGTTAATAAACGGAAATGCTTATATAGCATTCAATTCTATAATATGTAATTGAAATGTGCAATGATATCAAATCAACGCAAGACGTTTCAAACACTCTGTCTTCTCTTCATCTGACAAAGTAGAATACAGCTCTATGACACCTAATATTTTAAGTTCCTTTAGCCTTGACTGCAAAGTCTCTCGTGCCTTTTCAACCATATCCAAATCAGATGGTTGAAGATATTCAGGTATCTCAAAGAGATTTCTTCTAAAATTCGTGCACTGAGATGCATTCAAAGACCCTATCAAAGGAATAACTCTTGTGACATTCGTGCTCATCCAATTTTTCCTTTTTTCCTCAACACGAGAACGTATTTCAGCAGCAATTTTCAGAGACTCTGCCTCGCATATCGTTCCTTTGAATTCGGATAAAAAGTCTTCAACAGAGGTGATTTGTCCGGATTTGATTTTAAAATCCGAAATTATATTGGCTACACGCTGTACCGGCTCCAAAATATTACCCGGCAAACCGGAAGAAAGTATTTTGTCTGCATCATCAGAATATTCGGATAAAACAACATTATTACCGGCATTATCCCTGCACTTAGCGATAAATGTTCTGGTAGTTTCAGTAAGGTATTCAGATCTTTGTTTCAGTATTTCTTTCGCATTATTCAGCTTTGTTGTATAATCATTCTTCACCTTTTTATCAAGATCTGTGATAGATGCAAAGAAATTCAGCCATGAATCGCACTTTGAATTCAGATCAATACATGATGAATAATTGATCTCATTACCCATTCCGATTATAGATAGGTCCCTCTCAACCTCCACGAATGTCTGTCCGTATTTTGCCTGCAGATTGGCTTCCGAAACAGCTTCAGCAACCCTCTCGTCTAGCAGGCGGGCATAATCGGATTTGTTGATCTTTACAAGGATCTTAGAAACCCTTGTATACTCGGACTTGAATTGAGTGATCTCATTTGCCGCACACTTTATTCTCTTAACAAATGTGCCGAAGTTCTTATCCAGAAGCATTTCAGCACCACTAAGCAAAGCTTTAACCCTATTACAGTATTCTTCACTGTATTCAAAATCAGAGTACTCTTCTATTTTTGAATTAGTAACAACCTCCTGCACCTTATTGAATACCTTAGCCATCAGTTTCTTTAAGTTAAATTGGTTTTTACATTCCTCAAATGCTTTTTCAGCAGGAATGAGGTTATTGGTGTACACCTGATCATATAGCCGTTTGCCATCTTTAAGGGTTTTGTTAGCTGTTGCAATTTTTGCTTCAAATCCTCCTGTCCCGTCAAGACCTGCCTTGACCTGATCAAGGGTTCTCTGAAGATTGCTGCATTGCTCAATATAAATATTGTCAGCTATTCTGCCAAGCAGTTCCTCTATCTCTTCATCGTGTGTTCTGCTGTTTAAACACAATTTCAGCCTTGAAAGATTTTCGTACATCTTCTTTTCATTGCGAATGACGGACGCACTGAAATCCTCGCGCTTAATAATCTCGCCGCCCTGTAAAATGCTAAGCTTTCCGCTATACTTACAGATAACATATAAAATCAATAAAGTGAGCGAATATTTGTTTAATCCATATGGGGGATATAGAAATTTACCGAAACTTTGACCGATACCAACCGGCTCATCCGGAGCAAGCATATCAATCATATCATTATAAACTCTCTTAACCACAGCGTTTTGCGGCTCGCAGAGCTTGTATCTTGAATCCAACACTTGCCAGGATGTTTGACGATTCGAAGTGGAAAGTACAGCCTGAATCCTGTTTTTCAGCGGTGGAGCAAAGGACTGGAATGTCTGCTGACTCATCATAGAATTATCATACATTCTGGCACAAAGCTCCATAAAGTTCTTTTTTACTTGCGGTGTAACCTTGCGTTCAAATCCGTCAAATGCAAAGGGAATAGTTTGGTTATATATCTCATCAAATCTCTTTGCACAAAGCACCCTTACACGATCATTTGAAACTTCAATTCCGTTAGATGTTATAAATTGGCGGCAAGCAGCCATATCAAGAAACAGCTTTTGTATTCTTCGGGTAGTAGCTTTCTGACGCTCAACAATAAACTTTGAAAACCGTGCCTGCTCAACAGGAGAAAAACGGCGAAGTGCCTCCCGCTCTTTTAAAAGATCAAGCATTTCTTCCGTTTCATCAGCTAATACACAAACAAGAAGCGGAAAACGTTTGAGATTATATTCCGCATATATTTTTTGAGCCACAGCCGCATCGGAGACAAAGTTCTTCCCACAGTACAAGTATACCAAAAGACCTCGTGCCTGTTCACCGTCAACCGCGCCGGTAAAGTACGACAATAAGCTTTGACAGTAGTTCGCCGTGAAATCTCTCGCATGAAGGATACGCTAATCAAAACGCCATTCGCAGGAATTTATCTGATGTTCCGCTGCAAAAGGTGTTTCCTCTGAAATATTAAGCTGAAAGTCCCTTTCCAACTCCTCGTCGTATTCAGCAATGCCATCATATGCTTTAGCAAGCAGTCTTTTGCGTATAAATTCTCTTTGATACTCGTTTCTTCCGCTTGCCTCGGCAAGAATATCATAATGACTGGTATTCGGGTCAAACGCTATAACGCCATGCTCATTTTCCAGATTTCTAAGCGCTGCAAGAACCTGCTCCTCCGACAATCCAGAGCAAATCTTGACAGCATTGACGCTGTCCGTTTTATCCATCAATGTAAACTTGCACAAATTGGTGATAAGAATTGCTTTAAGAACGGTACTTTCATCTTTGCTGAGCTTGTCGCCAAGCTTAACGGAGACGTCCCTATAAAGCATACAATATTGACTTTGTACTAAACCCTGCTCCTCTGAGTTAAGCATTTCAGCAAACAAATCAGAGTCGATTATATCAACTGCATAGATATATTCAAGCCATTTTGATGAGATCTCCTTACCGCTTATGCCCTCAAACATCTGTTCTGCAAATGCAATTGTGGAACGCTGCTGCATCCATTGAGAGGTATTTGAAAGAAGCCACACCGCGATCGGATGCAAAGGATAACAGCCCTTTGCCACTACGGAATAATACAGATCATCATTATACCACACAGACTTATTTT
>CAMWLH010000010.1 GCA_947175045.1 uncultured Clostridia bacterium
GCCGGCACGCCTCCGCGCCGAATTTCTTGATAAACTCGTCGGGGTCTGTAGCGCCCTCTATTTTGAGCACCCGCGCCTTTATTCCCGCCTCGGCGAAAAGATTTATCCCGCGGGAAGCCGCCTTCTGCCCCGCCGCGTCCGCGTCGTAGGACAGTATGACCTCTTTTTTGCCCATTCTGCCCAACAGCCGCGCCTGGGCGGGAGTTATCGCCGTTCCCAGCGACGCCACCGCGCTGTCAAATCCCGCCTGGTGCATCGAGATAACGTCCATATAGCCCTCGCACAGGATAAAATAATCCGCTTTGGAGTTCTTGGCGTAATTCAGCGCGAAGAGCATTTCACGCTTCTGAAACACAAGCGTTTCGTCGCTGTTGAGATATTTCGCAGGCATTCCGTCCTGTAATGCCCTGCCGCCGAACGCGACTATATTCCCCCTCAGATCGAATATAGGGAACATCAGCCTGTTGCGGAATTTGTCATACATTTTATTATTGTTCCGCGCCAGCAGCGCTCCGTCCGCCAACTCGAAATCGGTGAAGCCGAGATTTTTCATATAATAATGGAGCTTGTGGTAATCGTCCGCGGCATAGCCCAGTCCGAACCGCCTTATCGTGTGCTCCGACAGCCCGCGCCCGGTTATGTAGCTCATTCCGGCTTGTCCCTCGGCTGAGAAAAGCTGCTGGTGGAAATATTTCCCCGCGGCGCGGTTCATCTCGTACAGCCGCCTGCGTTGGGCTTCCCTGCCGTCGGTGCGCTCCTCGGGCATTGACATATTCGCCCGCTGCGCCAGAAATTTCACCGACTCCATATAATCCAGATTTTCTATCTGTCTTATAAACGTTATAACGTCTCCACCGACCCCGCAGCCGAAGCAATAAAAGCTGTTGGTGGATGGGTAGAAATGGCAGGAGGGCGTTCCCTCAGAATGAAACGGGCAGCGGCATACATATGTATTCCCCGCGCGCTTCAGCTCGACATAGCCGCGCGCCACGTCGATAATATCATTATTGTCTCGAATATCCCGCAGGAACTCTTCGGGCAGCCGTGCCATATTTTCCCCCCTGTCAGTTGTACATTACAGAACGCTGCGGACGTATTTCTTAACTGTCAGTTTTCATTGCTCCCGTCCACCCCTTGGGGATACACAGGTTTTTGAAATAATCCACCGCGTAATCGTCCGTCATACCGCTGATAAAATCCCCCACCGCCGTCGGAAGATCGAAGCGCCCCGCCAGCTCCAGATAAAGCTGCGGCATTTTCCGCGGGTTCTCGTAAAAATACTTATATAAGTATTCAATTATATAACCCGCCTTGTCCTTTTCCGCGACGGTAGGCGCGGCGCGGTAGACACGCTCGAACATAAACTCGCGAAGCTCGTCGTGCGCCTTTTGCACAACATCGTCCATCTTCACCGTATTGCCGCTGTTTTCCGCCAGCGAGCGCACCAGCGTCGTAATCCGCTCCGATTTGGTTTTCCCGAGCACTTTTATCGGGTTCTCGGGCAGGTCATTATCGCAGATGACCCCGCCGCGTATCGCGTCCTCGATATCATGATTGATATAGGCGATCTTATCACAGCAGCGCACTACCATACCCTCATGTGTTTTGGGGAGCTCCGCCCTGCCGGTGTGCCCGACTATCCCGTCGATGACCTCCGCGGTAAGATTCAGCCCCTTACCCTCTTTTTCGATAAACTCCACAACCCGCCTGCTCTGGCGGTTGTGGGCGAAGCCCTGCGGCATTAGTGCGTTGAGCACCCTCTCGCCGTCGTGCCCGAAGGGAGTATGTCCCAGGTCGTGCCCCAGCGCGATAGCCTCGGTCAAGTCCTCGTTAAGCCCCAGCGCCACCGCTACGGTGCGCGATATCTGGCTTACCTCCAGAGTATGGGTGAGCCGCGTTCGGTAATGGTCGGAATGCGGGATAAGAAACACCTGAGTCTTATGCTTAAGCCGTCTGAACGCCCGGCAATGGATTATCCTGTCCCTGTCCCGCTGAAAATCCGTGCGGAAATCACAGGGCGGCTCATAAACCGCCCGCCCCTTGCTGTCGCAGGCTTTGCAGGCATACTCGCTGAGAGTAAGCCGCTCATTCTCAATTGTCCTTTCGCGTGGAAGCATTGTAAACCCTCCCCACACCACAATATAACATACGCGCGTCTGAATTTCAAAAAGTGTCATAATTTTCGCAGAAAAATATGACCGATTACCGCAATCGCTCGCAGGAAACGAGCATAGCGAGTGACCGAGAGTGCTTGCGGGAATTTTGAAATTCTTTTAAATCATTTGCTCCTCGTCAACCTATATTAAGAAGCTCTCCGTCAGCAACGCCCCACAGAAGCACAGCTTCTCGTCAACACAAATATGTTGCTTTTCATCAACCCTATTTTGCCCTACATAAATATATACAATTTTCGCCCTGCAAAAACCTTTTTCGCGGAGGCGCTCAACGCGAAACTTTGTGAAAACTACGCAAAATCATACCATAATTTTTGTGCAGTTTTCACTGTAATATTACCGCAGCATACGTCGATCAGCCTTGCTTTCAGCTCCTCGGAGCTTTCCTCGCGTATGCAGAGCGTTATCTTCACGCTGTCGGAAAAGTCCTCGTTCTCCACCCGCGCGTCAAGCTCCGTGAATATCTGCGGCAGTTTTCCGTAAAGGCTGTAATCCACCGTGAGCTCCAGCCGCTCCGCGGAAGCCATAAGCTTTATCTCCGCCGCGTCGGCTGCGTCCTTGGCTCCCCTTGTATATGCTCTCACCAGACCGCCCGCGCCCAGCATTATCCCGCCGAAGTACCGCGTAACAACGCAGCACACGTCGGTCAGCCCCTCCTTGCGGAGCACCTCGTAGATCGGCACGCCCGCCGTGCCGCCCGGCTCGCCGTCGTCGGAGTGCCGCGCCGCGTTGTTCTCGCGCAGTATATAGGCGTAGCAGTTGTGGGTAGCCTTGCGGTGCATAGCGCGTATCTCCTCGATAAACGTGACCGCCTGCTCCTCATCGGAAACGGGGCACAGATACCCTATAAACTCGGATTTCTTTTCGACAAACCTTGCCTCGCAGCGCCGCGCGATAGTCCTGTATTCCAGAAAAATCCCCCTTTTCCGACATTCATCAACACAAAAACTCACGCATAAAAACTATGCGTGAGTTCGTGAGTTAGTTCGTGTTTGATTTGACCGACCGTGAGCCGCGTGCATTATTTGCCGCGATTATAACGCTTATTGAATCTGTCAACACGTCCGCCGGAGTCAACCAGCTTCTGCTTACCCGTAAAGAAAGGATGGCACTTGGAGCAGATCTCCACTCTGATATCCTTCTTGGTGGAGCGGGTCGGGATCTCGTTGCCGCAGGCACATCTGATCACGGTTTCCTCGTATGCGGGATGGATACTCTCTTTCATCGTTGTCACCTCGTATCATTTAGAAATTACTGATTTCTGCCCCGAATACGGGCATTCATATCACTACAAGATAATATTATAACATACTGTTCCCAAAAAATCAAGGGCTTTTTTCAACTTTTTTTCTCAAAAAGAGCTGTCAAAATCCGAGAATTTTTGTGAAATCCGCAGAAAGCGCCGTCTGGAGCTTCACAGCCGCCTCCTTGTCCGCGCCCTTGGTGGTGTAGTATACCTTGATCTTGGGCTCCGTGCCGGAGGGTCTGATGATAACGCTCGCCGCGTCCTCGAGATCGTAGGTGATAACATCGGAAACGGGCAGTGTCAGCTTGGTAACGACGCCGTTCGAGGTGTCGGTCATAGTGCTCGCCTTGTAGTCCGAAACGTACAGGACCTTTACACCGCCGATAGCTCTGGGGGATTCCTTGCGCAGCGAAGCCATTATCTCGTTCATGCGCTCCATACCGCTTGCGCCCTCGCAGGTGAAATTGTCCAGCTTGTTGTAATATACGCCGTACTCGTCGTACATACGCTTTCTCGCCTCGATCAGCGAAATTCCCTTTGTGCGGTAGAACGCCGCCATCTCGCAGATCAGCATGGAAGCCACTACCGCGTCCTTATCGCGCACATAGCCGCCCGCCAGGTAGCCGTAGCTCTCCTCAAAGCCGAAGATATAGCGATCCTGCCGTCCCTCCGCCTCGAGGAAGCCTATCTGCTCGCCGATAAACTTGAAGCCCGTGAGCACCTCGCGCAGCTCCACGCCGTACTTCTTGCAGATAGCGCGGGTTATGTTGGTGGTAACTATCGTCTTTACCGCAACGGGCTTGTCGGGCATAGTGCCGAGCGCGATCCTCTCTCTGCAAATATATTCCAGCAGCAGCGCGCCCACCTCGTTGCCCGTGAACAACTCGTAATGATCCCCGTCGGGAACGGCGATACCCACGCGGTCGCAGTCGGGGTCGGTAGCGAGAAGCAGGTCGGGGTTCTCCTTTTCGCAAAGGTTGAGCCCGCACTGGAGCGCTTCCTTGATCTCGGGGTTGGGGAACGGGCAGGTGGGGAAATTCCCGTCGGGATTCTCCTGCTCGGGAACCACAATAACGTCCTTCACGCCGATCTCCTTCAATATACGGCGGACAGGCTTGTTGCCCGTGCCGTTGAGGGGAGTATACACCACCTTAAGTCCGCTCTGCGCTACCAGATCGGTGTGCAGCCCCTGCTCCTTTACCTTTGCGAGATACGCGTCGATAACATCCTCGCCGATATAGTTTATCGCGCCGTCCGCAACAGCTTTGTCGAAATCCACCGACTTCACGCCGCTGAAGATATCGATATTATTTATCTTGGAGAGCACCGCGTTTGCAGCGTCAAGAGTAAGCTGGCAGCCGTCCGAGCCGTACACCTTATACCCGTTGTACTTCGCGGGATTATGGCTCGCTGTTACCACTATGCCCGCGCCGCAGCCCAGATGTCTGACCGCCCAGGACAGCATGGGGGTGGGCATAAGCTCCTTATAAATATAAACCTTTATCCCGTTCGCCGCCAGCACCTCAGCCGCGCTTCTTGCGAAATAATCCGACTTTATTCTGCTGTCGTAAGCGATAGCTACACTCTTTTCGACATCTCCCGAAAGAATATATTCCGCCAGACCCTGCGTAGCTTTCTTGACCGTGTACACGTTCATACGGTTAGTCCCCGCGCCTATAACGCCGCGCAGACCGCCCGTACCAAACTCCAGATCACGATAAAACCGATCGTTCTTGCCTTCCTCGTCGTTTGCCACGTCGGCAAGCTCCTTCTTCAGATCAGGATCGGCAACCGCCTTCTCCGTCCAAAGCTCATACACCTTCTGAATATCAGCCATAATTCCCTCCTGATTTAAAAAAATTTTGCGACCCGACCGAGTAACACTCCGCCGCGCTCCGTGTCACTCAGCCTCCTGATTTTAAAAAAATTTTTGCGACCCGGCCGAGTAACACTCCGCTGCGCTCCGTGTCACTCAGCCTCCCGCAAAAATTTTCATGCGTGGGCTAAACGCTGCACTTTGCGAGCGTTGCTTTGCTGAGCCGACTCAACGTTGCTCTTGATTAAATGTTTTAAAAGATTTTTTTCGCGTGAGCGAAAAGTTGCTCTGCTGTTTGAATAAAGCGTTGCTCTTTGTAAATTATACCATACTTCTGTCCGAATTTCAAGGGGAATAATTTTTTTTTTGCAAGTCTTTTAAACGGAGTTGATTGCAGCAACAAATCTCAACAATTTTTGTACAATTTTCCCATCAATCTCTTGACATATCGGCAAAATTTGTTTATAATATAATATGAGTACGGTTTTACCGTACCAACATCAACGCCGCCGCACAATGTGGCTGTGCGCGGTAAAAACGGAGGCTAAACAAATGGACTATATAAGACGACTCCCCGTTTACCTGCTGCTGGATTGCAGCGGCTCAATGTCGGGCGAACCCATTGTGGCGGTAAATCAAGGGATAAAGGCGCTCATAAGCGAGCTCAAGGGCGATCCCAAGGCGCTCGAGACCGCCTACCTTTCCGTGATAACCTTTGACAGCAGCGCACGGCAGGTCACCCCTCTCACCGAGCTTATGCTCTTTAAGGAGCCGCAGCTCTCCACGGGCGGCGCAACAGCTCTCGGAGGCGCTCTTAAGGTTCTGGCGGACTGCGTAAAAAACGAGGTGCGCACTACCACCGATACCCAGAAGGGCGACTGGAAGCCGCTGGTGTTCCTGCTGACGGACGGCGCTCCCACCGATAATATCGACGAGGGCATAGAGGCTATAAAGAGCGTTTCCATAGGCAACGTCATAGCCTGCGGAGCGGGCGCGAACGCAAACTCCAACACACTTAAAAAAATAACCAACAACGTGCTTATGATGAATAACCTCACCGCGGGCGATATGGCTCAGTTCTTCGCGTGGGTGTCGGATTCCATCAAGGTCTCCTCCAACAGCATCGACGCAAAGCCCGGCGAGGCTGTTCAGCTCCCCCCTCCCCCTCAAGGCTTTGTTATTGTACCTTAAACGGTGGTATGTATGGAAAAATCCGATCTCAAACCCACGGCGGATATCCCCGAGGATTCCGCCAAAACACTGGTATGGCAGGAACGCGCGGAGCCCGCTGCCAACAAGTCGCCCGCGCCCGAAACGGATAAGCCCGACGGCGAGCCTATGAAGATAAAGCAGCCCTCGGGAGCTTCAAGGCTGTATTCCGACGCGGCAAAGAGCTTTTCAACACTCAACAGGGCGGGGGAGAATTTCGCCGCGGGCGCGGCAGCGGTCAAAGCCGCCGCCGAAAACACCGTGAAGGAGCTCCCTAAAAAAATCGAGCGGGCGGGAGCCGCCATAGCCGCGCGCACCAAGCCCAAGACCGACCTCACCAAATCGGAGCCGCCAAAAGCTCCCGCAGCCGCAAAGGCGGAGCAGTCCGCAAAGACGGCTCCCGAGACGAAAAGACCGCCCGAAACTCCCGCTAAGCCCGCGGAGGAGAAACATCTTTCCGACCGCGAGGTAATGGAGCATACCGCGTCGATATGGCAATACAAATCCATCGCCGACGACGGCACGGAGCAGCACTCGGAATACCATGAAAAGCGCGTAAAAGCGCCTTTTGCGGAAATAATCGGTGCGAGGGTGCGCGGCAAAAAGCACAAGCACGACGGCACAAACTGCGACGACTACTTTGAAACAGCGCTTACCGAGGACTGCGCGATAAGCGTAGTCTGCGACGGCGCGGGTTCAAGAACTCTGTCGAGAATAGGCGCGAGAGTGAGCGCGGAGACCGCGGCGGGCTACCTTAAAAGCTCGCTTACGGAGCTGTTCGGTAAGGAAGCCGACCTCAAATCCAAGCTCTCAGCCGATATGAACGCCCCCGAATTTATGGAGGGCTGCGGAATGATCGCGGCGCTGGTAAGAGATTCCGCGCGTGAAGCTTTTGCGGCGCAGCAGAATGAGCTGAAAAAGCTCTCTGTGGACGAAAAATACACCAAGGCGCTTGGCAGACCCGCGGTTATCTCCGATCTGTCCTGCACGTTCCTTGCGGCAGTGGTCGTTCCGCTGGAGATAAACGGAGCGCGGCAGGCGCTCACGGTATCGGTTCAGATAGGCGACGGCTGCATATGCACGATAGATTCCCGAGCGGGCTCGGAGAGCTGCTTAAGGCTTATCGGCGAGGCGGACAGCGGAAAGTTTTCGGGCGAGACAGATTTTATCTCCGAAAAGAATATCGTGCCCGACGTTATCGGCAGCAAGACCCGCGTCGGCAGAAGCACGGCGGATATAATAATGCTTATGACGGACGGCGTGGCGGACGATTATTTCCCCGCGCAGCACATGATGAAGCGGCTTTATCTCGACCTGTGCCTTAACGGTATCCTGCCTATGGCGGGAGAGCTTACCGCGGGAGAGGACCCCGCTCCGATACGCTACCGCTCAGTCAGCATGAGCCAGCAGAGCGTGGCGCTGCAATACGCGAAGCAGCTTCTCAACCCCGACGATCCCAACGCCATAAACGCGCTGTGGGACAAACGGGAAATGCTGCGCTGCCACTCGCTGGAGGCTTTCAGAATGAATATCGGCGACAGCCCCGAGGAACGGCTCAGAGTATGGCTGGACAATTACAACGAACGCGGCAGCTTCGACGATCGGGCTATAACCGTGATAAGGCTGCCGAGGGACGAAAAGGACGACATATGAAAATGACATCGGGAAAGGCAAAGCATCATGAATAGCGGTGAGATACTTACCGCTGTGCTGGAAAGCGGCGAAACAATAGAATATATCTTTGACGCGAACGCTCCGCGCGGCGGCATGAAGCACACGTTTTTCACTCCCGACAGGAAGTATGTCGTGCAGTTCTTCAACAACCCGCGCGACGCGCACAATATCGCCATGCAGGATCGTATTCGGACTATCGTCGGGATATACAACCCGACGCGCTCCGAGGCGGACGGAGGCGCTCTCGGCAACACCGAGAAAACCGCGGACTATTTCCGCAGCCGCTTCTGCTGGCCTGTGGGGATAGTCAAAAGCCCCGAATTCGGCATAGTCTGTCCCACCTACCCGCAGAATTTTTTCTTCGGGGACGGCGCGTCGACAGTCCTCAACCTTAAGGGCAAGGATAAAAAGAGCAACTGGTTCACGGGGCGCAACAGGCGCTTTCTGGACAGCGCGGAGCTGGGCGATTTCCGCACGATGCTCAAGGCGGCGACAGGTCTGGTGCGCGGCATAAGGCGTATGCACCAGGCGGGTCTGGCGCACTCGGATCTGTCCTACAACAACGTGCTTATCGACCCGAAAAGCGGCTCGGCGGTAATTATCGACATCGACTCGCTGGTAGTGCCGAACAAGTACGCGCCCGAGGTCTGCGGAACCACGGGATATATCGCCCCCGAGGTTCTGGCAACGCTGGAATACAACTACGACGACAGCCGCAGGGCGCTCCCCTGTGTGCAGACCGATCTTCACGCGCTGCCGGTTCTGATATATGAATATCTGTTTTTACGTCACCCGCTTATAGGTCCTAAAATATACAGCACGGAAAGCGCCGAAAAGGACGATTTTCTGGCTATGGGTCCTATGGCGACATTTATAGAGAATCCTGCCGACACCTCAAACAGACCGCCCGATCTTAATGTGACCATCAAGTCGCTGTCAAAGGGTCTGGAAAATCTGTTTTTAAGAGCGTTTGTCGACGGGCTTCACAACCCTTCGGAGCGCCCCACCGCCATGGAGTGGGAACGGGAGCTGCTCCGCGCCTGGGACAGGCTGACCCCCTGCGCCAACCCAAGGTGCGAAAAGAAGTGGTTTATACTGCGGGACGAGAACGATCCCGTATGTCCGTTTTGCGGAACCCGTGCCGCGGACAAGATAATACGGCTGGGGTTCAAAAGTGAAATGCGGGGGAAAAAGGGCGTTTTTCGCGAGAAGAGCGAGGTTATCGTTTATAATAACATTCCGCTTTTTGATTGGCACGTTCTGGCAAACGTCCATAATGATGAAAAGGCAAGCACCGATATGCGCGCGTATGTGTGCCGCTATAACGGAATGTGGCTGCTTGTCAACAACGGCATCGAGGGCATGACCTCCCCGGCGGGGCGGCTCGTTCCCAAGGGAAGCGCCGTTGAGCTGAAAAACGGAACGGTGTTCCGTATGACCAACCGCGAAAACGGGCTGCTGTGCGAGGTGCAGGTTTATTAGAGGCAAGAACAAATCTTGCTTCGGATGCAATGTCTGAAAAAGCAACGCTTAACTCACGCGGCAAAGCAACGTCCAAAAAGAACAACGTTTCGTCCACGCAGGAAAATTTTTTGCGAGAGCCCAGCGCGGCGAACGGAGCGAAGCGGAATGAGCCGTGGTGGGCGGGTCGCAAAAAATTTTTTTAATAAGGAGAAAAGATGAAACAATTTGGGTTGACGGATAAGGAAGCCGCCGAGAGCAAGGCGAAATATGGCGACAACGCCATGACCGAGCAGGCCTCGGAGAGCTTCTGGGATAAGCTGAAGGGAAACCTCGGCGATCCCATGATAAAGATATTGATAGTGGCGCTGGTCATCAATGTGGTGCTGGCGATACTCGGCGGAGTTGGGCTTATTGAGGAGGGCGCACCCGAGTGGTACGAGCCTATCGGGATATTTATCGCGATAATGCTCGCTACGCTGGTGTCGACGTTCTCGGAGTACAGGAACGAGAACGCGTTCCAGAAGCTCCAGGA
Organism: uncultured Clostridia bacterium; assembly: GCA_947175045.1. Taxonomy (GTDB): domain Bacteria; phylum Bacillota; class Clostridia; order Oscillospirales; family Ruminococcaceae; genus CAG-115. The sequence continues at coordinate 10,116 of CAMWLH010000010.1, forward strand.
GGAAGCCTCGCGTATTATGTGCAAGGTTTACCGCAACGGGGTCATCTCGGAGGTGGCGATAAACGATATCGTGACCGGAGACGCCATACTGTTGCAGTCGGGCGATAAGATACCCGCGGACGGTATAATTATCGACGGGGATATCAAGGTGGATCAGTCGGTGCTTAACGGCGAGAGCCGTGAGGCTAAAAAGACCGCCGTTCCCGAGGGCTGGACGGATACGGACGAGAATACCGACTTCGACAGCGAGTACAAGGTGTACCGCGGAGCCGTGGTTTGCTCGGGCAACGCGGTAATGCAGGTAACGGTGGTCGGCGACAAGTCGGTATACGGCAAGATCGCGAGCGAGCTCCAGACGGACGACGACCGCGAAACTCCCCTTAAGGTAAAGCTAGGCAAGCTGGCGGGCGGGATAAGCAAGTTCGGCTATATCGGCGGTATCGCCATCGCCATCGCCATGCTGATAAAGACGATGTTCATAGATACCGGCGGAAACGTCATGGAGAACTTCCTGATGGTTGGCGGTACGTTCCAGTGGGTGGCGTTGCTCAACGCGGTGATCGAGGCTGTTATGCTGGCGGTAATCATTATCGTTATGGCGGTGCCCGAGGGTCTGCCGCTGATGATAGCTATCGTATCGGCGCAGAATATGGGCAAAATGCTCAAGGACAACGTTCTGGTGCGCAAGGTAGCGGGTATCGAGACAGCGGGCTCCCTGAATATTCTTTTCTCGGATAAGACGGGAACCATTACAAAGGGTAAGCTGGAGGCTGTCGAGTTTATCGACGGCGGCGTGCACGAATACAAGACCTACGCGGACGTGAACGGAAAGCTGAAAAAGCTGCTGTGCCTTTCCGCGCGGCACAACACCCTCTCAATGATAAGCGGCGAGGGCAAGGACAGAAGAGTTATAGGCGGCAACGCCACCGAGCGCGCTATTCTGGGCTATGTAATGAACGAGCCCGACTGCGTGGAGGTTCTTGAAACGGGCAATATCCCCTTTAACTCCACAAACAAATATTCCGCGACGCAGGTCGAGGGCGAGTTCAGCCTGTCGCTCATCAAGGGCGCTCCCGAGAAGATATTGCAGCGCTGCTCCCACTACTACGACGAAAATGGCGCAAAGCAGCCATTCTCCATGAGCGAGCTCAACAAGAAAATTGACGAGCTTGCAAACCGCGCGATAAGAGTGCTGGCGCTGGCTACAAGCGAGGATTCCCTCGGCGATGACGCTCTGCCCGCGGGCAATAACTGGACGCTGGTCGGCGTTGTGGGAATACGCGACGAGGTTCGCCCCGAGTCCGTGACAGCTATAAGCGAGGTAAAGGGCGCGGGCGTGCAGGTGGTAATGATAACCGGCGACCGCAAGGAGACCGCGGTGGCTATCGCAAAGGAGGCAGGGCTGCTGGAAAAGGAGAGCGACGTGGTGCTCACCTCCGACGAGCTGGCTAAGCTCTCCGACGAGGAAATAAAGTCTAAGCTGAGGGATATACGCGTTATCGCGAGAGCGCTGCCCTCCGACAAGAGCCGGCTTGTGCGTCTGGCGCAGGAGCTCGACCTTGTGTCGGGCATGACGGGCGACGGCGTAAACGACTCCCCCGCGCTGAAAAAGGCGGACGTGGGCTTCGCGATGGGCGGCGGCACGGAGGTCGCAAAAGAGGCTTCGGATATAGTTATCCTGGACGACAACTTCAACTCCATCGACCGCGCGATACTATACGGGCGCACCATTTTCAACTCCATACGGAAGTTTATCGTGTTCCAGCTTACAATCAACGTTGCTGCGGTGCTTATTTCCTTTATCTGCCCGCTGCTCGATCTGGCTAATCCTCTGTCGGTAATCCAGATACTGTGGGTGAACCTTGTTATGGATACCCTTGCGGCGCTCGCGTTCGGCGGCGAACCCGCGCTCGCAAGATTTATGAAGGAAAAGCCCAAGCGCAGAAACGAGCCGATAATCAGCAAGAATATGATGTCACAAATAATCACCGGCGCGGGCTGGACGTTCATTCTGTCGCTGGCTCTGCTGCTGCTCGGCTCTATCGCTGCGGACGCTAACGTTCCGGGCGTAAGCCTGCTTGAGAGCTGGGGGCTGATACGCGAATCCAATATCGAGGGCGTGGGTCACGCTTATCTCCACACCGCATATTTCGCGTTCTTTATCTTCATTGCGGTATTCAACGCGTTCAACGCGAGAACCGACCGCATGAATCTTTTCGACAACCTTGGCAAGAACAAGGGATTCCTGACGGTATTCGGCATTATCGCCGTTGTTCAGATAATCATGACCTACCTCGGCGGGGCGATCCTCGGAGGCTACGGTCTGAACGTTACGGAGTGGCTGGTAGTACTGGTAATGGGTATATCCATTATTCCGATAGACCTTATCAGAAAAGCTATCGCCGCGGCGGCAAACAAGTAATCGGTTAAGCTGAAGCGGGGCGGCAGCTCCCGCCCCTTGCTTCTGAATATTCACTTAGTAATGAGGAGGACAATAAAATGGCAGTAAATCTTTCTAAGGGTCAGCGCGTAAGCCTGGACAAATCGGTAACTATGGCAAGAATAGGACTCGGCTGGGACGTCAACAGATACGACGGAGGACAGGATTTCGACCTTGACGCATGCGTGTTCCTGCTGGGCGCAAACGGAAAGGTTCTTAAGGACGAGGACTTCGTATTCTACAACAACCTCACCGCGAGAAACGGCGCGGTAGTTCACACGGGCGACAACCGCACGGGCGACGGTGACGGCGATGACGAGGCTATTATAATCGATTTTACAAAAATTCCCGCCGAGATCGAGAAGATCGCTGTAACGGTAACCATTTTCGACGCTCAGCAGAAAAACCAGAATTTCGGTCAGGTGTCCAATTCCTATGTAAGGGTAGTCAAGATCGACAATCCCGACGACGTGAACGGCGAGGAAGTCCTCAGATTTGATTTGGTTGAGGAATTTTCCATCGAGACCGCGCTTGTCGTATGCGAAATTTACCGCTACAACGGCGATTGGAAGTTCAATGCGGTCGCTGCGGGCTATCAGGGCGGTCTGGAGGCTCTTTGCAGAAGCTACGGCGTGAACGTATAAGGTGCAGGCGTTTTCGGTGCGCCCTGCGGCGCGTATCAAAAAATCTGTCGAGCCTAAAGGCGCACCGAAAATTTGTTACTGCAATCTTTGCGCGGTCTGCTCAGATCAACACAGCAATCAAGGAACAGAAGCAACGCTCAATAAGTTCAGCGTAAAGCCCACGCAGGAAATTTTTCCGCGAGAGCCTGACGCGGCGAACGTAGCGAAGCGAAGTGAGCCGTGGCGGGCGGGTCGCGGAAAAATTTTTTTAATAAGGAAAATTATGGCGGATAATATAAATGACATAATCCTAAGGACGCCCCATGGGGGGACGGCAATGCTGCCCTCGGGGGAGTTTGAGGGTCCGGTATATATAACCAAGCCTATTCGCCTTGTCGGAAAGGATACCACCATATGGGCAAAGCGCGGCAGCGTGATAGAGGTGACCGCGCAGGGCGCGGCTATCGAGGAGCTGCGTGTGGAGCTTACGGAGGGCGACGTGCGCGATACGGCTATCGTGGCAAATCACCCGGTGATGGTGAATAATGTGGAGGTTCAAGGCGGCGTAAAGGGCTTCGGCGCGGAGGACGGTTATTTTGATGTTCCGAGGACTATCGAGCTGGGCGCGCTCGCTCCCGATACCGAGAACAGCTTTACAATGACGGTGAACGTTCCCGCGCAGACCGAGATAGTCTGCGGGACTTCGGGGGTGACCATCTCGCCCAAGCGGCTTTCCGCGGGAAGAAACGAGGTCAAGATATCCGTCAGAGGTATCAGCGACCACACCGTGCTTTACTCGGAGCTGCTGTTCAAATCGCAGTTCACGCGGCGCGTGTATCTTATGGGCAGGGCGGACAGCAATATTCCCGCGGTAAGCGGAAAATGTGTCTACACCGCGCCCGAAAGGGATATTTCCGAAGCGCAGACCGCGGCTCCCGCCAACGCTGAGCCGACAGCGCCCGCAACGGACGTTATATCGGTGACCTCCCCTGCCCCGCTTTACGATATGCCGCTGTTGGATATGCGTATGGGACAGCGCATTTCGCTTTATCAGTACATCGGCACAAAATGCAGCATCTACTTCACCTGCATAAAGCCGGATAACATAGATATCGACCCCTATGTGTTCATGCTTGACGGAAACGAGCGCTCCTTCGGGGACAGCGGTCTGATATTCTTCGGAAACGAGAACAGCGACCGCGGCGAGGTGAAATATTTCCCGGGCGACGGTCATGTGGAGATAGATTTTGACAAGGCGGACTACCGCGTGCAGAAGATCACCCTCGCCTATTCGATATACGCGGGAAATTATTCCAACAATTTCAGCCTGGTCAGAGCGCCGAAAATATCCATAGTGGCTAACGGCGCGGAGCGCATAGCCTTTACCATGGACAGACTTACCGACGAAACAACGGCGGTCGCGCTGGAGTTTTATATGTATAAGGGTGAGTGGAAGCTGTCCGCGGTGGGCGCGGGTTACCGCAATGGAATGGCTAAGCTGTGCAACAGGTACGGCATTGAGGTCGAGGAGTAAGAGTCCGCAAAGCCGTTCAACGTTTGTATTTCGGACTATGTGGACAGGTTTTAAGAGAGCTATGTGGCGGCTCTCAAAAATAAATAACGTAAAATCTTCCCAAGGGGGGGAGTTTTAGAAAATGTCAACACAAGAGTTTGCGAGATATGTGGGATATGATAACTCCGACGTTTTTCGCGGCTTTTTGATAAATAATTTTATCTCGGCGCAGAAGGGCGGGCTGTTCTTTAAGGATAAGCTCCCCGCGGCAACGACTGACGAGATATCCCACGCCGCTCCATATGTGGCGGAGAGCTTTGAGGACGCGGCTGCTATAAAAAAGGGGCTGGACGCGTGGCTGGGTGCGGGCTCAAACAGGCTGACCGCGGACAGCGAGGCGATCTCGCAGGTATTCGCGAAAGCCGTTGCCGAATGCGGGATAAACAAGAAAAACACCTGCTTTGTGGAAATGTGCTGGCTGATGAAATATCTTTCCGCCAAGCCCCAAAGCCTGTTCTATATTGGAGCGGCGGGGCTTAAGGAGCTGTACTTCATGTATATGATGAGCCTTGCGGGAGTTTCTGTGACGCTGGTGAGCTACGGGCTGGACAGGGATTTTGACAGCTTCCCGTACAAGGACAAGGTAACGGTGCACACGGGGCGGATAACCTCGCCGATACAGATCGACTTCGGCTCGCTGGACTTATCAAAGGAAGCGCGGCTGGCGGAGATGAGGTCAGCGGGCGAGCGCGTGGGCGGAAAGGTCAAGCGCCTTGAGACCACTGCGGCGGGTATGTTCGAGGATATACTAAAGGACAGGAAAACACGCGTCATCAAAAACGGCGGTGTCTATACCGAGGACGGTGATATCCCCGTGTACTCCGCGGCGCTTATCGGATATAACGACGATGCGGTATACACCAATATGCTGGTGCAGTTTAAGGAGAAATTCGCGGGGATAAAAAAGCAGCTTATCTTTATCGAGAAGCCGCTTACAAATCCCACCGCCGAAGAGGCAAAGTCCCTCGGCGGCATTTCCCGCAACAGTACGGCGGAGATGATTGATTCCCTGGCGCTGCTGATAAGGCTAAACGGCGACGCAGACCGCACCGCTCTCGCGCAGAACGCGCTGCGAGAGCTGCTGAACACTCTCAACAACGGCAACCAGACCGTGGTGCTAAACTACGGCAACAAAATAATCACATGGCTTTACCGCTGCACGCAGGCGCGCAAATACGCGGTGCAGTATGAGGATATTCCGGTGATCCTGTATTATGGGGATATCTCGCAGTCGGAGCTGTATTTTCTTAATTTTATGTCAAAATGCGGGTTCGACGTGGTGTATATCACCCCAAACAGAAAAATGCTGGATATGACGGTGGACAGAAATCTTGAAAACCGAATGCAGATATTCCAGCTTCCCGAATCGAGGGAGAGCGGCAGTTACCCCGACAAGCCCGTCAAAATGAAGATGGCGACCGTCGCCTATTCGGCGGAGCGGGAGCTTGACACGATGCTCTACGGCGGAGACGCGGGAGTTTTCAGGAGCTTTCAGTTCCCCAACAGCCAATCTCTCACGCTCAGGACCACCTATGAGGGGATCGGCATTATCTGGCGGCAG
>CAMWLH010000011.1 GCA_947175045.1 uncultured Clostridia bacterium
AAACCCTTCTGAGCACGCTCTACCACTGCTCTCCCTACCTCTTGCATTTATTATAAAACTTTTTACAAGTCAATATACTTTTCGACAAATTGAGAGATAAATTTTCATTTTATTGCTGAAAAAGAAAAAACGGCTTGCCGGAACGCAACCGCTTTTTTTCAATATTCCAATTATGAAAAAGGCGATATCAAACAAACACGCTTGTAAACACAAACATACAAAAATAAGAATTGATGAAAAAGAAAAACAGGCTTGCCAAACGCGACCACATTTTTAAAATCTGCAGTCATAAAAGATGATAAACCAAAGAATACACGGTATATGTATACACGCACACACGCGCATAGTCTATATTACTCTCTGTAAACAAGAAATAAAATTTTCTTTTTCAGTAATTAAATATTCAGATATTTAATACAGGTTTAATATCTATAATTCGCTTTTTCATTTTTGGACTACGTCTTATTTTACTAAAAAAATGCGCGGCTTTCCCACGCATAATACGACCTAAACGACGAACAAATTTCACTACTCTTGTTGAGCGGAACAGCCGCTTTATTTCCTTTAACAGCAGCCCGGCGGAGCTTTCACGTCCCGCGTTCAGAATATACTCGATCTGCGACTTAACGGCGTAATTCATAGCAGTACCGTTAATGATAACACGCAGAGCCTCCGCGGCGCGGAGCGAATGACGGCGGCGCACGATGTGGGTCACATAAACCCTGTTATGACCGTTGTCCCCCTCATAGCGTGTATAGCGCTGTTTAGCTATATATCCGTATTCCTGCAGCTCCTTTGTGCAGGAAATGACCGTTCCTCTCGCCATATCGGACAGCTCCTGAATCTGAGATAACGACAGCAGACAGCGCCCGCTGTCATTGCAATTAAGAGTATAAAGTATCAACAGGCGCAATGAACTTTTAGGCAGTTCCAGAGCGGAGATCGGGACAAAGCGGTAGTTCTTCGGTTTCACAAGTGTTTCGGCGAGAACATAGGCGTTGCATTTCCTGCGGTTGTCCTTATAGCGTTCCACGCGCTCCTTTATCGCTCCTATCGCGTAAAGCTCGTTTATAACACGGATAATGTTGGTAAGACCCGTGCGCTCCGCTATATGGCTGTTGGTTATAACAACGGTATCGCCCTTAGCCGCCTGTGCAATGGACGCAAGCAGGAACATGACCTTGACCGCCGCCGCGGACAGCTTGGGATAGATAAAATCCGCATTAACTCTTACAAGCTGTCCGTTTTTCTTCATAATTGTTACCTCTTAATAATTTATTTGTTCCTCGGCTTCTTCCTTGTCGCGGAAGTCCTCAAACGCTTTGTCAAAGATATCCTCAAAGGCTGCCGAGGAAAACGGATCGGGTTCATAAGGAGCGCATATAACCTCGTTAAGGTTAGGAGATAATATATCTCTGAATTTATCAATATCTGCCCGGTTTGAGAAATTCAGCGCTACCGTGTAATTCACCTTATTCATGGGAATCTGCGCCGTGTAGACCATCGGCAGCTCGTTCCATGACGTTCCGCCAATGAGATATACTTAGCTGTCCGGCGGGACACCACACGTCGAACACTTCCGCGTAGACCGTATAGTATTTATTGTCGGGATACCAGATCGGGGTAAAATGTACCCTGTCACCGTAGGTGCTGTACTCGTTCTTCTTGAACACCAGATCGTTTCCGACCTTTTCAAGCAGCCTGTTGTATTTTGCGCTGCTCTCGCGGTTATAGTTAAACTCGGGGAACAGGACGTTTCCGATCTGCGCTCCCGTGCAAAACGCCGTGTCACCGCTGATATGGCTGTTCATTGTGATCTCAATTCCGTAACCCGATTTCATTGTGTACAGTCCCGTCGAATTTGAGTAGGTCGCGGTATAGCAGCGCTGCGACGGAGCAATCGACATTTCAGCATTTAGGCTGACGGTATAATAGACCTTATGCGCCTCTCCCGATAGGATTACGGCATTGCTATAGGTGCGTCCCGACAATTTCTCCGCTCGTTCGCTTGCATAATATCTGTTATCTACTCCCCATTGTGTTGCATAATAATCAATTTCTTCATAGCTTGCTCCATAATATGGACTTCTTGGGTCCGAACTGTTGCCCGAGCCTGTTATATAGTTAAATGTTTTATGGCTTTTCTTTTCAAGTTGGTGTTGCGACCAATCATAAGACCAGACATACCACGATAATTCCGTTACATCATTTTTTGAAGCATATCCCGATATATTCTTTTCAACGGATGACGCGGAAAAAATCCTTTGCCAAGATGGACGTGTATCTGTAACCGTTGGATCGGGAGGGGTTTTTTCCTCAACTTTGGCAATTTTTGCGTTTATAGCAAGAACACTGCATTGCCGTTGTTATTTGACAGGTAGAATGCTGAAAATAAAAAAGCCTAAAAAAGGCTTGAAAAATGCGGAAACGCGCCGAAAGTGGCTTTATAGAGCCGTTTTTTAGACTTGAAACAGTGGAATAAAATAAAATCATGCCCAGAAGGTTGTCAAAAACTTTTCGGGCATTTTTGTTATATAAATGCAACACATGAGAATTTTATGGAGTGTCTTCAAAAAAATGTTCAAACTTCTTCAAAAAACGTTCAAATGGCTTTGCAGAGCGTTCTAACAAGATTTGAGGTAAAGTAAAAATCAATCATAAAATTTACATAAATGTATTATTTTAGCAACGAACTCAACGAACAAAAAAACTTTGTCAACGAACAACTTCGTTGACAAGATATGAATGTCATAAAATAATAATCATTACTATTTCTTTGTGCAAAATTTTATACTATTAAAAATATAAATTAAGAATGGCATTTTTGGAGTGAATGCCGCTCCGTTTTTTCTTCAAATTCTTTTTAAACACGACCTATAACCCTACCGCTGCAGCGTACATCTTCGTAATCAGATAAAGGTATATCGTCGTAATCCTCGTTAAGGGAAACAAGGTGATCACCGCAATATTTCTTTATGTAACCACTTCCGTCAAGGATAAATATACCGATTTGCCCCATCTCAACAGTATCCTGCATTTTAACCAGAACAATGTCACCGTCATAATAAACGGGCTCCATGCTGTCGCCGCTTATCGTCAGGGCATAGTCAGCGCGGCGGGCTTCGGGAGTGTCGGAAATCTCTATTGTTTCCCAATTGTCGCCTTCGTCCAACTCAAATCCGCACCCTGCTGATACCTTGTAAACACTATGGCGAATTTCAATCAGCCGCTCCTCGTCCTGTTCTGGCGCTTCATCGGCGGCAGGAGCGACGATGATAGGCTTAGATTTCTCAGCCGTCTTTTTCTTCTCTTTGGAGATTTTTTCAGCTTCTTGTGCCGCTCGTGCGGCGGCAAGCTCTGCAAGTGCCTCGGCTTTGCCTAAAAGTTTGCCTCTATCAATATCTGACAAATTATTATAATAATTTAAAAGCTCCTTTACATCATCGGATATCGCGTTTGTGTTTTCTCTACCATAAACCAAATAATCTAAAGAAACATGAAAGAATTCAGAAATTTCCACTAAATACTTTCGGTATGAATTACTCTTACCGCTCTTCCAATCAGTAAAGGCTGCTTTTTTTAAGCCTAAATGGTCTGTAAGTTGTTTCTGATCTGTGTTACCAAGCAAATCAATTATTCTGTCTAAAATGTTCAAATAAATCCTCCTAACTTATACACATTTAACAAAGTATGAAAAAATCGTACTTTTATTTCAAAAAAACCTTGACAGTAAGAAAATTTCGTACTATAATATAAGTGTCCCCGACAGGGGCAACGAAAGGTATAGTTATCCACTTTCAATTATACCATAAAGCGGAAAAAAATACAAGGAGGTAAATAAATTGGATTTTGACGAATTAGAGTTGGGCGCGGACGAATTAGCGCCAGAGAAACCCTACACGCCGGAGCGGCGGGAGGAGATCGACGAGCTTTGGGCATATCTTGCCGCTCTTGCGGCGGAAATAACAGCATAAGGAGGTCGTATTATGGAGTTTGGTAAAATTCTCAGGCACAAGCGCGAGGATCACAATCTGACCCAAGCGGAGGTTGCTGAGCGGATCGGCGTAAGCCGCCAGAATGTGGACAGCTATGAATCCGGCTATAAAATCCCGTCTATGCGGGTAGTGATCGCCACCGCCGATCTGTTCCACTGCACAACCGACGAGATGATAGGGAGGAAGATATCATGAACGAATTAAAGGTTTTCAGCAGTACCGAGTTTGGCGAGCTGGGGGTTATGCTGATTGACGGAAAGGAGTATTTCCCCGCTACACAGTGTGCACTGACATTGGGTTACAAAAATCCTAAAGACGCTATTATAAGGCACTGCAAGGGGGTCGTGAAACACGACCTCCCCACAAATGGCGGCACACAGACCGTCAACTACATACCCGAAGGTGACCTTTACCGCCTTATAGTCAGCTCGAAGCTGCCGCAGGCAGAGAAATTCGAGCGGTGGGTCTTTGACGAGGTGCTTCCGTCAATCAGACACAACGGCGGGTACGTCGGGAACGTCGAGGAGCTTATCGCAAAGACCGCGACGGCAGTCGCAACAGCGGTTATAAAACAAATTATACCAATTTTACAGCTTGACGGCAGCCCTCTCGACGATTTTCGGACGGTTCAGATGGCGACGCCCAGACCTCGGCGAAAAGCTATGAGCAAAATATCACGAGTAGATTTGGAAGTGCATCAGACCGTAGATGATATGATCCGTTCGGATAGATACAGCTATGAGGATATAAAGGATTATCTCGGCGAGCATGGAGTTGCAGTCAGCTGCACGGCAATATGTAATTATCGAAAAAGGCTCATGTAAATATAACAGGAGGAAATTTATGAAACTGAAAGACAAAAAGCCAATCATAATAGCGGCGCTTCGGTCGCTGGGGATCACGCCGCGGGAGCTTGAGATCACTCCCGACACCGACACGATAGGCAACGTTTTCGTCAACGGAGAGTTTTTCGGGGTGTTCGATTACATAAGACGGACGTTTGTGGATTAGGGGGATCGTTATGACAAAAGAGAATTTCCCGCAGATGTTGAAGGAGTGGCGCAAGGCGAACGGTCTATCACAGCATGGGCTTGCAGAGAAAATAGGCGTTGCCAAATCAGCGGTAAGTTTTTATGAGCGCGGAATATATTGCCCGTCCACCGAAACTGCCGTGAAACTCGCAGAACTGGGATTTGACGAGATACCAGATGGATTAGTTCACCGCGTCAGATGTACCGAACTAAAAAAACCTCTCACAATTGAGGAGCAGCGCTTTGCGGAGGAACACCATCAACTTGTGTATACTTTTTTGATACATAAAAAATTGCAGCGCGATGAATGGTATGATACGGTTATTTTCGGGTACTTGCGAGCTGTAAAAAAATGGTTTGCGCGTCCTGTGCTTCATCGCTATGCCTTTTCAACGGTTGCATACGGCTCAATGAGTACAAGTATGGCAAATGAGCTGAGGAAAAGAAAGAGCATACCGCGGACAGTCAGCCTCGACGATATTATTCCGAATACAGACGGCATGACCTACGGTGATACGCTCTGCGATCCGCGAGACTGCGTGAGGACTTGAAAATGGGTTTTGCAATCGAATGCAAAACGGAACAGGAGGACGAAATGATAAACATAGGAACAGAGATCGGCGGTTACAAGGTGACCGCGGCGGCAAACGGGTTCGCACTTGCGGAATCCAAGACCGCACCAAACCCCTTTGTGGTGTGGACGGTCGACAGGAACAGCGAGGGCGTTTGCGTAGGACACTACTTTAATGACCGTGAGGAAGCCGAATGGGACTTCTGCGCCGGCGCGTTCGAGTGGTTTGAGGATAATATGAATATCCACATGATTGAAGACGAAGCTGAAGAGCAGAATATAGATCTGCATGATTGCTATAAGGACATACAGGCAGCACGGGAAGCAGTCGCAAAGGCGGCGCAGATGGTCGAGGAAATGTGCGATGAGTTGGACAAGCTCAAGGCAGCGCAGACCATATCAATAGAGATCAGTGATGATATGGCGTGGCTTCTCAGATATGCTATTAACTTCGGAAATCGGCGCGAGGAGAGCGATTAAATGAAAACGGTGAAAATAAACGGACTGAAATGGAAGGTCTTTTTTGTGGAAAGCGACAGCCCGAAGCTCGCCGATGAGAACGGTAAAAGAAACATTCTGGGCATTACATATTTTAGGGAATGCGAAATTTATATTGACAAGGAGCTTCACAAGCCGCTCCGCAGACAGACCGTGATCCACGAGCTTGTTCACGCACTGCTGTTTTCCTACGGTATCAATGCCGAAGGCGCTACCGAGGAAGAAATATGCGACCTTATAGGTGCTCATCTTGATGAGCTTGTAAGGCTTAAAGAAGCGATATAGCCGAAACGGGCAGCGCCGAAAGGCGTTGTCCGTCCGCGGGAGATGATCTACCCGCGCTGATGATGGCAGATCGGGAAAGGGGTGAAAATATGACAAAAGAGGAATTCGACAGCGTGACCCGCGATCTGCTGGTTGCGTGGTTCATAAAGATGTATGAATACATCTCGGGGGGCGAACAGGCACAAAAAATAGAGCCCCTGCAGAAGCGACAGCTAATTTCGACAGCACAGTCGCTTCTGCACGACATACAAGACGCTTTAGATAGCGACTTGAAAGGCTCCGATAAATAGTATATCAGAGCCAAGGGCTTTTGTCAATACTTTATTTTGGAAAGGAGAGATATTTTTGACAACTTATTTGACTACCGCTGAGGTTGCGGAGTTAAAGGGGTGCAGTTTGAGATATGTCCAGCAGTTGGTACATCAAGGGAAATTGGAACATACCGAGAAAGAAGACGCTACTAATAATCGTATTGAATATCTCGTGCCGCTCACGGCATTATCTGAGAAGCTCCAGCTGAAATGGGAGGAACAGCAGCGGCGCAAGCTGGGGCTTGAACCGTCAGTTAAAGCGTCTTTAAAGAAGTCTGAAAAAGAGCTTAACGACGACTTCAACTCAAGGCAGATCACATTATCGGATTTGTCGTATGAGCAGCGTGATGAGATCGCGTTCTGGAGCGGGCTTATTCAGGAATGGCTTGCGGAACGCGAACGAAACGGCGCGAAATACGGTAAATGCAAGGTTGATGAGATGTTTATAGGCGCTCAGAAGCTGAGGTATCCCGATCTCAATATAAGCGCCGACATACTTTACCGCAAATACAAAGCGTACAAAAACGGCGACCTTGAGGCGCTTATTGACCACCGCGGCGGGCACAACAAGGGAAAAACAAGCATACCCAAGCGAGCATGGGATTATTTCCTGTACATATACTTACAGGAAAATCAACGCACGGTAAGCCGTTGCTATACGAAAACGCTGGAATATATGCGGGAATACTACCCCGAAGAATGCGCGGATATTCCATCGGAAAGAACGTTCCGACGGCAGGCGGAAAAGATACCGTTCTGTGAAACGGCGCTTATGCGCAGGGGAAAGAAATATTTTGACGACCATTGTATGCCGTATGTTGACCGTATCTATGACGATCTGCACGCCAACGATATATGGGTAGCGGATAACTACACCTGCGATTTCACATCAAAAGGCGAAAACGGAAAACTTCATAGGCTATATCTGACAATGTTTATGGACGCTTTTTCGGGTATGGCTGTGGGGTGACACGTTACAGAAGACCCGTCTGTTTCGGACACACTGCTGGCATTCCGAAACGGCGTTCTGCGGTGCGGATTTCCTCAAAAGGTCTATATGGATAACGGCTCTGAGTTTACAGGTCACGATCTGGCTGGACGCGGTCACAGGACGCGGAAGAGCTGGAATAAGGAGGAACAGCCCGCCACCATAATGGAGCGGATCGGCATAGGGAAAATCTTTGCAAACCCGAGAAATGCAGACGCAAAGGCAGTTGAGCGAATGTTCAGAACGTTCAAGGAACATTTTGCCCGCGAAATTCCTACCTATCTCGGCGGTAACGTGCTGGAGCGACCGGAAAGCTACAAATACAAAATAAAGCACGGGATCGTTCCGGAAGACCAGCAGATACGGGCATTGATAGACGCATACATGGACGGCGAATATAATCAAGACCCATACGGCGGCAAGGCAAAGGGTTTTGAGGGAATGACACGTATGCAGGTATGGAACGAGAGTATGAAAAAGAAATCGCCCGACGAGATACGCCGCCCTGCGTCGGAGCATACGCTCGATCTGCTGCTGAAGCGAATAAGCCGCGCACAGAAGATAAAGCGTAACGGCGTGTTTATAACCATATGTGGCGATAAGCTGTGGTATTACGGCGAGGAAACGCTTATGCACATAAATGAAACGGTGTATATACGGTATGATCCGTCAGACCCGCGAGAGGCGAGAATTTACGACATGGAGACCGACAAGTATCTGTGGACATGGAAACTCGCCGACGAGCTGATGATGGATTATATAACCGAAAATATCAAGGATTTTGAGGATATGGGCAAAAGGACTTCCGCGGTCAGAAAGGCAATGCTCAATGTCAAGAACGGAATTATTGGAGCAGTGGATCACAACAAGCGTATCGACGAGCTCGCGATAGCCGTTGAGCGTTTCAATAGGAAAATAAAGGAAAGCAACGGCATCATACAGCCGACAAGCTACACTCCCATATTCGCCGAGGAGGAGATCGAAGAGCACCCACAGCTGAGGAACATAACACAGATAACGTCGATAATAGAACTTATGTCGGCAAACGCGCAAGCCGCGAGAAAGGACGGATAATATGGAGGAACAGGCAAAAAAGCAGGTCGAATATAACGAGGAGCAGAAGGCACTTCTCACAAAGGTTGAGCAGATAATTAAGGGCGGCGTGTCGCAGGCGGAGCTGTGCAGGCTGACGGGCGTTCCGGAGCAGGTGATGTCACCGCTTCGCAAGGGTACATATGGGGGCAAGATGGAGAAATATTTCGATATGCTGGACAAATATTTTGAGGTGAAAAGCGCCGCCGAAAAGAATTACAAGCCCGTAAGATATGCGCCCATCAGCACGTCAAATCTCGCGTACCAGACCATTAGGAACATACAGATAATGGGCGGCTTCGGGATAGTCGTCGGCGACCCGGGCATAGGGAAAACAAAAGCAGTCATGAAGTATGCGGAGGATAATCCCACAAGCTGCATAGCGATAACCGCGGGGGCGTGTATACGCGGAACCCGCGCAGTGCTTAAGAAAATAGCACGGGAATTGAACGTGCCTTTGACTCAGGCGATAGACGACCTTTACGCAAGCATAACCGCCAAGCTGCACGATGGTATGCTGATAGTAGTAGATGAGGCTCAGCACTTATCGTTTAACGCCATCGAAGCACTGCGTGAAATATCTGACGAATTTGATGGAAAAGCGCAAACCTGCGGGGTGGTGCTTGTCGGAAACGACGGAATAGTGGAGCGAATGGAAGGAGCTAAGACCAAAGGTAACTATAAGCAGACAAATAACCGAAGATGGCAGCTTCAGGAGCTTAAAACGACAGACTTATCCATGGCGGACATAAAGATGATATTTCCGCTGCTTGAAGGGCAGGACAACTCGCTGAGGTTTTTATTGGCGATCTCTAATGGTGAGCTCGGTTTGCGCGGAGCTGTAAGACTTTTTTCACAGGCATACAATATCAAGACTTATGATTTTGACGGGCTTGTTGCTACCGCTAAGGCAATCGGTTCGAGAATAGACGGTGTGGAAAAAGCATTAAAGGCGGTGCGCTCATGAAACACGGAAAGAATCCGACATTAAGGCAGAAAAAGCTGATGCAAGCCTACGGTCATAACAGCGAGGATTGGCTTGTTGTAAAGGACACGCCGGAGATAATGGTTATACAGGACAGACATACCGAAAAAACAATCATTGACATACGAAAGGAGCTGTACAAATGAAGCTGTGGGATTTTCTGGAGTGCTTTATGCTGTTCGGGGCTGGCGCGATGTTCACCATGATAATAAGCGGCTCGATATACGCGCTGGGAGCGCCGCAGATAATAATTGTGATCGCGGTCGCGCTGCTGCTTATTGTTATGGCGGCGATTATAGGATACTGCGCGGGGCGCAGGCGCAATGAGCTGGAACGCTTGAGAGCTTATAACAAGGGCGTGCAAAAGGGAAATTCGGCGGGATATGAGCGGGCAAAGGCTGATTTCAAGGAATTTCTCGGGACGGATTAAAAAAACGGCGCAGCCGCGCCCGCCTTAATGCCACCAACGGCGGTCACAAGTCCGCGTGTAAGGCAGAGTGAGGAAAAATAAAGGAAGTGATTGTTATGGAAAACGCGGCGGCGCTGGTGAAAATTTTCGCCGAAACTATCTCGGAGAAAAACCCGCCGCAAAACGGAGATTACATAGAGGACGATATTTTGTATTGCGGAAAATGCCACACCGCAAAGCGCCGCAGACTAACATTTCACGGCGAGGAAATAATCGTTCCCGTCATGTGCGAATGCGCCGCCCGCGCCGATGAGGAGCAGCGCCGCCAAAGCGCGGCGGAACAGTCAAACATAAGAGCGGCGCATCTCCGCCGCTTATCTATGATGGAGGGGGTGTATAGAAGCTGTACTTTTGATACGGCGGAAAAAAACGAAGATAATGCCCGCAGTATAAAGATATGCGAGCGCTATGCGGAAAAATTTCCGCAGATGCTGCGGGAAAACAGAGGGCTGCTGCTTTTCGGCAGAGTCGGAACGGGAAAGACGTTCGCCGCGGCGTGTATTGCAAACGAGCTCCTGAAGCAGGGATTTTCCGTTGTCATGACCTCGCTTGTGATGCTGGTTGACGGCGGTGCTGACAATCTCATAGCCCGAATGCCGTATATTGATATGCTTATTCTGGACGATCTGGGCGCGGAACGCTCCACCGACTATGGGCTGGAGAAAGTCTATTCCGTGATCGATGCGCGATACCGGAGCGGCAAGCCCGCAATCTATACAACAAACCTGCCGCTTGATACATTAAAAAACGGCGCGGATATACGCTATGCACGAATTTATGACCGCGTTCTGGAGAGGTGCTTCCCCGTCGAGTTCCGCGGGGTCAGCCGCAGAAAGCGGGAAGCTCGGCGCGGGTTTGAGGAAATGACGAAATTATTGATAGAGGAGGAATAATTATGGCAGGAAAAAACCAGCCGACATTAAAATGTAACACTTGTAAATTTTGTGTTAGCGGCGGTGCCGGAAGCTCACGAGGCAGATATTATTGTGAACATCCTGTGGTGGCAGAATCCGCTTGTGCGTCAGCAAAGCTAATATGCTACGTTCCACGGCGGTCAGAGGAATTTACGATCAAAAGAACACCGAAATGGTGTCCGCTGAAAGATGAGGTGCAGAAATGATAAAGGTTGACAGAGATAATCTAAAATTTGAAGCATACGGTGACATGGTTGACGTTATAACAGATATCGGTTACGCGGTATTTAATGTGGCTTGCGCTATGTCTCAATTATCTCAGACGGACTGGAACAAAACTCTTGAGAAACTGATGCGTTCTATTGAGGGTTCGGTAAAATATGCATATAAAGAGGCACAATCATTTGAGGAGAAACGTAATGATACACACAGTTAAATGTTACCCCGAATATTTCAAGCTGCTTTTGGACGGCAGCAAGCCCTTTGAGGCTCGGGAGAATGACCGCATTTACGAGGTCGGGGACTACTTGGCGGTCAATGAGTTTCTGCCCGAGGAAGACCCCTACACACTGCGGAAAAATCCCCCCGAAAAAGACAGTGAATTCAATCGTACTGCGGACGACGGATATTATTCGGGAAAGTGCGCTGTGTTCAGAATTACATATATTCTGGATAACCCGCAATTCTGTAAAGAGGGTAAAGTAATTCTCGGACTGGCACGGTGCATAATACAATAATGGGGCGCTTGCCCCGCCTAATGCCACCAACGGCGGTCACAAGTCCGCGTGTAAGGCAGAGTGGGCGGTTCAAATAGTTTTAAAGGTGCGTTTTAAGGAGGTTTTTGTATGACAAAATTCAAAAGATTGTCAAAGGCGCGGGGTGTTACCATTCCAAAAGACTTGGCGGCGTTTCTGAATCTGAAGGCGGGTGACGCTGTCGATCTGGACGCTCGCGGCGACGGTACGCTTGTTATCTCACACCATGTGAACGTCTGCCGCTTCTGCGGCGGGGCGGAAGATGTGAAGCGGTTCGGGGACGTTTTTATTTGCCCCGAATGCGCTGAGAAGCTGCATAAGGAGGTGTGCGGGGCATGAGCGATATTGTTGAAAAGGTGCGAGAGCTCAGCGAGATAAAGGCAGAGATAGATCGGCTGGGAATACGAAAAGCGGAACTGGAAAAGTACATCAGCGAGCAGGCTTGCGTAGATATCGAGGATACAAAATACAAGTCCGTTACATATTCCGATCCAAACAGTCAGGCGCGGGTAACGTATACCGCTTCCAAAACCCTGTCGATAGAAATGGAAAATTCGCTGAAAGCTGCTCTTGCCGCGGTTTACAACGACGTGTTCACTGAGGAAACAAAAACGGTGGTAAAGCCCAAAACCAAAAGCATGGAGCGTATGCTTATCGGAATTTACCGTGACGATTTTTTGCGAATCAAGCCCGACGACGTTATAAAACAGCTTCCGTGCGACGAAAAAACAAAGAGGGTTTTATCCAAGAAGCTGAAGGGAGCAAATTTTGAAACGGACTGCGAAAGCCTCATTAAATTCGGAGGCATGACCGAAAAGGACGCAAAGGATTACGCGTATATGTACGCGGAGGCGACAGTGTGGGAAACGTTTTGCAGGGTTCGCGACCTGTCGGGTATTCCCGAAGACAAGCTGCTGATTAACATGAGAAACTGCCTGAAGATAGGCGACAGCACAAAAATAGCGGTGACGTGATGGCGACGGGAAAGCAGATACAGCGCATTTACGCGCTGGGAGCAAAATGCGGTCTGCTTGACCGTTCCCGCGGTGCGGACGACGATCTGCATTTGTGGATAAAGCAGCTTTCGCTTAAAGATCATATCTCAGAGCTGACGGAAAAGCAGGCGGATTTTGTGATCGCGCGGCTTGAGGATTACCGCGCGAACGTCTGCCCGCCGAAGATTTCTGAGGTCGAGGGTATCACGGAGGAGCAGAAAAAATTGTGCTTCTGGCTGGCATATAAGCTCGCGGAGGTATCGCCCTCGGAGGCTGATGTTCGCGAACGTCTTCGGGGGATTATCTCAAAATACACGTGCAGGGAAATTCGGGCGGACGGAGATATTTTTTACAAGGTGACCCGCGAACAGGGCTCACAGATAATTGAAATGCTGAAACGGTTGATCCGTTCGGAGGAAAGAAAAAGGGGTGATAAAAATGGCAATGTCTGATCTGGTTCTGCTGTGCCATCTGAACGAGGAGCAGCAGGCGGTAGTTGACATTATAGGGATGGATAATTACCGCTCGCTGATGGACGTTTACGGCGGCGACAGAATATGGATACCCAAAGCGCGGTCGCTTATACCCACACCTGAGCTTGCGGACTATATTCGCCGCCGAAAACAGAACGGAGACACCGCGGAGCATATAGCGCACGATCTGCAGATAACCGTTTCCGACGTGTGCAAGCTGATCAAATAAATAAAAAGGCTCGCCGCTGTTTGCGGCGGGCTTTTTTCACGCCGTAAATCCGCGCATAAATTCACGCACAAAATCACGTTGTACATTTTTAATTTTTTATGGTATCATAAACTCGCAAATAAAAAATGGCGGTGATTTTATGGATTTTGAAATTATATTCAATATTGTAATGACAACAGGAATGGGCGTTATAGCGTTCTTTTTAAAATATTTTTTCGATAAGCTGAACAGCCGCGCAAGCCGCGCGGAGCTTAACGAATTAAAGGAAAAAATAGAACACGCCGACGAAAAATACGCCAGCAAAACCGAGCTTAACGAGCTGAAAAAATCAATAGACAAGATAAACGATAAAATCGACGATATAAAAAGCAGCACGCTGCGCAGCGAGGATTTTCTGCGGGTGACGACAAGGCTTGAAAATAAGATCGACGATCTGATGAGGAGGGATTGAATTGGATTTTGAGAGAATAAAGCAGGAAAAATTTTCGGACAACAATTCTCGGGTGCTCCGCGCCATAAATATGCTCCGCACACGCTACGTCAGAATAAAGGACTTGGAATACGGGCTTGAGCCGGACATGAACAAGTCCGAAATTATAGACAGTGTGAATTATCTGAACGAGGGCGGCTACATAAAGCTGCGCGAAACAGGAAGCCGCCGCGAGGTGGGGGATCTGGCGGACGGAGAGCCGGAGCGGCTTGAAGCAAAGCTCACCGCAAAGGGAATAGCGTTCCTTAACGGCAGGATCGACGACCCCTGTATAAGGCGGTGAGCCATGGGAAACAGAAAGCACAGTAAAATTGACGCGCTTCCCGCTGATATAAAAGAAGCCGTGGAGCAGATGATACTCGGCAATTATACCTACCGCGAGGTCTGCGATTTCATTCGGGATACCGCGAATATAACGCTCTCCCAGACCGCGGTTTGCAACTACGCCAAGGGGCTGAACGCTACGGTGCAGGACTTGCGGCTCGCTTCGGAAAATATGCGGACGCTGACCGAGGAAATGGCGAAGTATCCGCAGCTGGATACCACCGAGGGAATAGCGCGGCTTATATCCCACAAGGTCTTGCAGGCGGTGCGGGAACTGAACGATGAAGCGCTTAAAGAAGCCGATCCGCTGAAGCTGATAGACCGCTGCACAGCTCTGATCCGCGCGATAGCATACAAGCAGGAGAACGACACGAAGGTCAAAAATCTCAAAAACGTGGCTTTCGAGAGCTTCAAAGAGGAAATTTTCGACGCGATGGCAAAGGAAGCACCCGAGCTTTACCATCAGCTTGTGAAATTTATTTCAGAGAGGACGGAGGACGGCTGATGTTGTATGTGGTATATGTTCGCGGAGGGTACGAGCTTCGGGTACTGGAGCAGCTCCGCCAAAAGGAGATCGCCGCTTACAGTCCGCGTCAGTTATGCGCGGAACGCAAGCGTGGAGAATGGCAGCACGTCGAGCGAAATATTTTTTCAAGTTATGTTTTCGTGGAAATCCCCGAGCTTACCGCGGAGATGTGGCACAAAATAATGGACTGCACGGGAACGGTGCGTATATTGAGCAGCCGCCCCCTGCCGCCCGATGAGGACGCATATATAACCCGACTATGCAATAGCGGGTACTGCATAAGCGTTTCCCGCGGGTATGTTCTCGACGGTGTTCTGCATATTACAAGCGGCTTTGTAAAGCAGTTCGAGCACAGAATAATAAAATTCAATCGGCGCGGGAAACGCGCCACGGCGGACGTTACGATCTACGGAAAACATCACAAAATAATTTTTTCCGTGGAATTCGACGATCCGCCCGCCCTGCCGTGATCAGCTCCGGCAG
>CAMWLH010000012.1 GCA_947175045.1 uncultured Clostridia bacterium
CCCGGGAAACCCGCCGCGCCGACTTTGCACTTACTATCCAGGGGGACAGCATGGAGCCCGTGTATCATGACGGTGATATCGTCCTTGTAAAGCAGCAGGACGCGGTCGACGTTGGACAGATAGGTATTTTTGTGCTTAACGCTGCGGGTTATATCAAGAAAAACGGCGGCGACAGGCTTATTTCATTAAACGAGAAATATGACGATATCCTTATCGAAGAATATGACGACTGCCGCTGTGTCGGTAAGGTCATAGGCAGAGTGTAATATTGGTGTATTGCAGAAAGGAAAAAGTATATGAGGAAAATAATGTTATTGGTTTTGATATCCTTTACGGTATTGCTTTTTGGGTGTTCGGCTGGTCAAGCCTCTATCCTGGATCCTAATTTTATTTCTGTGCGACAGGTCATGAACGGCAGCAAAACCAGCGTTATAGGTGAACGCGCGATGATTTGGGAGTATAAAGAGGAATTAAAGAATATATCCGCAGAAAAGTTTGACGAGTTTTTGTTAAGTGAGATAGACGGAAAAGATTACAATTGGTTTACCATAGGATTCCTTGAGGATGGAACAGGTATTGTTTTTACGGGTTGTGACATTAGTATGCCTGTATATGGCGACTTAACGGCTGAGGGAATGATAAGTGAGACAATAGGATTTATAACACGCAGCGAGGACAATGGCACCGTAACGTTTGAGTATTCGGAGTCTTAAGGACATCACTCCGCACAGGCTTTATGAACCATCGGGAAACATATAACAAAATATCCCCTGCTTGAAAGAGCAGGGGGAAACTGTAAGAAAGGAGAACAAAATGAATCAGGCAATTATCCCCGCCCCCGTTGCCTGCTACTGCCGCGTCAGCACGGAAAACCAGATTGAGAACTACTCTATCGACGAGCAGAGGGAGCGCCTTGAAGCGTTCTGCAAGGCGCGGGGGTGGAGCAGCCCGACCATGTTCATTGACCCCGGCTTTTCGGGAGGAAACCTTGAGCGCCCCGCGCTGCGAAAAATGCTCGAGCAGGTGCGGGCGGGAAAATTCGGAATCGTCGTCGTGTACAAGCTTGACAGGCTCTCCCGTTCCCAGAAAGATACGCTGTACCTTATCGAAGACGTGTTCAATAAAAACGACGTGAGCTTTGTATCCGTCTGTGAGAACTTTGACACATCCACTCCGTTTGGCAAGGCTATGATAGGCATACTTTCGGTGTTTGCCCAGCTGGAGAAAGACCAGATCACCGAGCGCTTCACCATGGGCAGGATAGGACGAGCCAAAAGCGGTTTGTTCCACGGAGGGGGAAACGCGCCTACGGGCTATGACTATATTGACGGTCATCTTGTTGTCAACGATTATCAGGCAATGCAGGTAAAAGAGGTATTCAGCCGCTTCCTGCGCGGTGAGAGCGTACACTCAATACAGCGGAAAATGCATGAAAAATACGGCGGCTGGAGCAGCCACTCGCTGGTGTACAACGTGCTGAAAAACAGCCTTTATATCGGCACTATAAAATTTGGCAAGAGGGAATACGAAGGGGAGCATACTCCGATAATAGACCCAAAGGATTTTTACAATGTCCAACGGTTGTTATCAAAGCGTTCCGCTGATGGCACACAGTCACAAAAAACGCCCTTCCGCGCAGGCTTCCTGTTATCGGGACTGGTTGTCTGCGGAAACTGCGGGGCGCGTTATCACGGAAATCACGGGTACTACAAGTGCTATTCCCGCGCCAAAAGCGATAAGAAATATATTATTGACCCTGACTGCAAAAATCCCAACATGAAAATCGACGAGCTCGACAGCTTTGTCCGCAGGGAGATTTCCCGCGCGGCGCTCGACCCCTCCGCGATACTGGAAAAGCACCCGCCGGTTCCCGCGGATAATCGCAGGGCAATTTTAACCGAAAAGCTGAATACAATAAAAGAACAGACTGATAGATTGGTAGAGCTGTATCAGACGGCAGAGATACCATTGAGCAGTGTTACGGAGCGATTGAAAGGTCTTGAGGAGGAGCGCAGCTTGCTCGAGAAACAGATTTTGGAGCTTCCAGAGGGGATAGCCGACCACCGAGCGGAATGGTTGGATAATATTTCGCAATATAAGAAGTTGCTGGACACTGCCGATGTTTCCGCAGGCAGAATGTATGTCGCGTCGGTCATTCAAAAAATCATTGTCCAAAAAAGCGGGGAAATAAAAATTGAGTGGCGGATATGATTCGCTTTATATTATAGAGCTGTTACAAAATCGTACATTCTATGTGTATGGGCTTCGGATGCAACGCCGCGGGCATAGTAGGCTGCCGCATAATCGACAGCAAGCGCGAGCGGCTGATAGCCATGCTGACCAACGTTTTTGTGCCCTGTAACGGAAGATTCCCGATGATAATAGCGCTGCTGGGAATGTTCTTTGTGGGCGCCGGGGGATTTACGGGAAGCATTCTGTCGGCGGCGCTGCTGACGGCGGTGATATTGCTGGGTATCCTCACGACGTTTGCGGTGTCAAAGCTCCTTTCGGCGACAATACTGCGGGGCGAGCCCTCCTCGTTCACGCTGGAGCTGCCGCCCTATCGCTGTCCGCAGTTCGGAAAGGTGCTGGTGCGGTCTCTGCTGGACAGAACGCTTTTTGTTCTTGGCAGAGCCGCCGCGGTGGCTGCTCCCGCGGGACTGGTGATATGGGTGCTGGCGAACGTCACGGTGGGGGACGCCACGCTGCTCAGCCACATCACGGGATTTCTCGACCCGTTTGGCAGGCTTATTGGAATGGACGGGGTAATTATCACGGCTTTCCTGTTGGGAATGCCCGCCAACGAGATAGTGATACCGCTTATAATTATGGCGTATATGGAGCAGGGCAGCCTGTCGGAGCTTGCTCCCGCGCAGATGGCGGAGCTGTTCCGCGCGAACGGCTGGACATGGGTCACGGCATTGTGTGTGATAATTTTCACGCTGATGCATTTCCCCTGCTCCACCTCGCTGCTGACCATAAAAAAGGAAACGTGCGGCTGGCGCTGGGCGGTGCTGGGATTTGTTATCCCCACTCTGGCAGGGATAATAGTCTGCGGGGCTATATCGGGAATATCGGGGCTTTTTGTCTGATTATACGTATAATTTCGGGGCTGCACGCATTTGCGCAGCCCCAAAACCTATACATTCATATAATGTCTGACAAAATCATCTGTATCCCGATAGCGCTCAACCTGCAGGTTTGCTGTTTGGTATTCTTTCAGATACTCATTTAACAATTCGTCAACCGACCGCGCAGTCCTATTAAGATCATTCGGATCATAGCAGCCAAGCGCGTCATAGCTGCCTATCTCCGTTTCATTGCCTATCCCGGAGATCATCGCGTTCATACTTACAAGGCTCATAAAGGCAAGGTGTCTGTTGTTCGTTTCCGCCGCGACATACATCTTGTTTCTCCAGTTAGAAACCATTTCCTCATAAGTGCCGCCAATAGAATCAGCCGTTGCCGGCTTCTTTGCGGCGGGCGCCTCTGTACTTGCAAACACACGCACGGTCTCCCGCACAAGCAGGGTAAGACTTTTCTGTATCTGCCCGACGGAACCCGCCGACAACACACCCTCTATCATTTCGCAGAGTCCTCGGGGCTTTTTATCCATATGCTCCAGCTCTTCATAAACGCGCTTTGTTCCATAGCGGAAATACCTCTTGTTAAGCATAGCGACCGCGTTTTCAATATAATACACAACATACCCCGCCTGCGCCCTCGCGTCCGACAAGCTTTCCGCGATCATCGCCGACAAATAAAAGCACTCCGCCCGCTTGAGCATATTTTCCGCCTTAATATGATCTTCCCTTGAAAACGGCGCGGACAAAATATCGCCCGCCTGCTTCCTCAGCACTTCGAGCTCCCTTTTGTATTTCTCGTCCGCGCAGTATACTATCTCGGAATCCATCAGCTTCGAGATATTAGGATCATTATAAAGAGCGTCGCTTCGCAGGCTTTCCCATGTGGTGCAGTAGATATCATGCCCCACGCCTGTATCGTCCTGAATAAACGTGCGGCTCAGCTGCCAGCCGTTGTCGTCGTTGATAAGAACAAGCAGATCAAGGTCGGACTTTTCATGATAATCTCCCGTCGCAAAGGAGCCGTATATCCCTATCAGCGCAAGCGAGCCGGGACACACCCTGCTCGCCTTTTCTATCACCGCGTCTATTATTTTTTGATTTCTTATATTCATTGTTGCTCCGCTTTCCGCAGTCTTTCGGTTATCTCGCTTATTCCCACCGAAACGGGCTTTCCGTCCGCCTTTACCTCTATGGTATCGCTCCCCCAGTTCACAAAATCTATATCGTCAAGCTCATAATCCGGGTCTATTATCTCGTGCAGGCTGACCAGCCTCGGGTCGAAATCCATAGGGTCCGCAAGCTCCCCGACCATCACGTCGAAGGTGCTCGCCCAGTAGCAGCCGCCGTAGGCGACCAGCCCGCTGTTGATATCGTAATGCAGCTCCGTCACAATGAAGGACTCGCCGAAAAGCCGGGTATAGTCGTGCTTCCGGCCCTCGGGAATATAATTGTTCACCCGCAGCGTATCAAGCTCCAGATAGCTTATGCCGTACAGGTCAATATGGAAAGGATAGTATCTGTGCCCGTTTTTGTGGACAAAAAATTCGGTAAAGGGGCGCAAATGATCGTATGCCGAAAGGTACTCGTAAACCGTTTCTCCCGACCTTTTCAGCGCGCATTTTGTAAGCTGCGCCCTGACGACGGAATAATTGCGGCTCCTTTTCTCAGCGTCTGAATAGGTCTCGGTCTCAAGGGTATAGCCATCAGGCAGCTCGCAGCTTTCGCGCTCCGCAAGGTGTTTTTCGTCAAGGACGTACTTCATTTCGCCGATATAGCGGTCGTACTCCTCCGTGCCGTACAGGTTTCGGTAGGACATTCCCTTGTAGCGGTACATCGTACAGTAAACATCGCCGCAGTAAAAGTCCGCGTTCAGCGTTCCGCTTTGTAACTTAAAGGCGAGCCTTACGGAATATCCGCCCTCCCGCTCGCTTATTTCAACAGCGGTAAGGACGGAGCCTGTTATCTCCCTTGGCGGCTCCTTAAGCTGCTCGGGCTTGCCGAATCTTATGTAAAAAAAGCGGCAGCCGCTGCGCTCCGTTTCCTCCGCGGGGAACTCTCCGTGCAGGACGATATTCCCGCCGCTCCACACCTCGGCATCGGTGATAGTGCTTCCGCAAAAGCTGTGCTGCCTGATAATATTTATATCGAACATCGTTTCTCCTATACGCCTATACACCTGCACACCTATACGCTTATGTATTCCCCCTGCGTATTGACGGGCGCAACGTCCAGCGTGTAGTCACGCTCGGTTTCCAGCCCCTGCGCCATAAGGCTGTCACGAGTGCAGGAGTAGGCAGTGTCGGGAGTATTGTTCTCGCGGCTGAGGTGTCCGAGAATAATGTGCGCCGTGCCGCCTTTTACAAGCTCCGCGGCGAACGCGGCGCAGTCGTTGTTTGAAAGGTGACCGCGGTCGCTCAGTATCCTCCGCTTCAGATCGGCGTGATACTTGGGATTTTTACGCAGCATTTCCACGTCGTAGTTGCTCTCCAGCAAAACCGTTTCGCAGCCGCGCAGTGCCACTCGCGCCTCGTCGGTGATAACGCCCGTATCGGTGCATACCGCAAAGCCCGATCCGTGATATCTCACCTTATAACCCACGCTCTCCGCCGCGTCGTGA
Organism: uncultured Clostridia bacterium; assembly: GCA_947175045.1. Classification (GTDB taxonomy): domain Bacteria; phylum Bacillota; class Clostridia; order Oscillospirales; family Ruminococcaceae; genus CAG-115. The sequence continues at coordinate 5,704 of CAMWLH010000012.1, forward strand.
GAGGTGCGGAACGAGCTTACCTCGAACCCCGCGCTGACGTATTTTTCCCGCGTGATATCATAATAACGGTTATCCGCGGGGAGCTTGTTATTCAGATATGAAATAGTCCCCGCGGAAGAAAAAACGGGGATTTTCGTATGCTTTATTATCTGCTCCAGACCCTTTATGTGATCTATATGCTCGTGAGTTATAAAAATAGCCTCAATACCGCTTATGTCGGTGTCAATAAGCTCCAGCGAGCTTTTCAGCATTTTATGGGAGCAGCCCACGTCAACCAGTATACCGTTGCCGCGGGTGCCTATAAATGTGCAGTTTCCGCCGCTGGAGGAGCAGATAGGATAAATTCTCGCCATTGTGACCTCTTATATAGCCTTTTTCGCGGGTATCTCCGCCGAGGGGTCGGGCTCGTCCACCTTGACGATATCCGCGCCGAGCTTGCGGAGCTTGACCTCCATATTCTCATAGCCGCGCTCGATATGGAAGATGTCGTTTATCTCCGTAACTCCCTCCGCGCCGAGAGCCGCCACGATAAGCGCTGCGCCCGCTCTCAGGTCGGTAGCCTTTACGGGAGCGCCCTTGAGCCTCTCCACGCCCTCTATTACCGCGACCCTGCCCTCTACCGAAACGTTCGCGCCCATTCTTCTGAGCTCGTCAACATAGCGGAAGCGGTTGTCGAAAATGCTCTCCGTGACCATGCTCATGCCCTTTGCGCAGGTGAGCACCGCCGCCATCTGGGGCTGCATATCCGTCGGGAACCCGGGGTGGGGCTGGGTCTTTATGCTCGTGCCGAAATACTCCTTGCCGCCGATAACGCGAACCGCGTCGTCGTACTGCTCCACCTGCACGCCTATCTTCACCAGCTTATTGGTAATTGGCTCCAGGTGCTTGGGGATAACGTTCTTTATCAGCAGCTCGCTGCGGGTAGCCGCCGCGATGGTCATAAACGTTCCCGCCTCGATCTGGTCGGGGATAACGCTGTAACTCGTGCCGTGCAGCCGCTTCACCCCGCGTATCTTGATAACGTCCGTGCCCGCTCCGATAATATCCGCGCCCATGGAGTTAAGGCAGTTAGCCAGGTCTACCACGGTAGGCTCCTTAGCGGCGTTCTCAATAACGGTAAGCCCCTCCGCCTTTGCCGCCGCCATTATGCCGTTTATGGTAGCTCCCACGCTGTTCTTGTCAAAGAATATCTGGCTGCCCGTCAGCTTGTCGGCATGAAGATTCACCATACCGCCGTCGATATCGTGGTTTGCGCCGAGCGCCGAAAAGCATTTCAGGTGCTGATCTATGGGTCTGTCGCCGAGGTTGCACCCCCCCGGCATGGAAACGTGCGCCTCGTTGAACCGTCCGAGCAGCGTCCCGAGAAAATAGGTGGAGCTTCTCATCAGCTTAGCCTTTTCATAGGGAACGGGCAGATTTCTTATCTCCGCGGGGTCTATCTCCACGGTAGTCTTATTCAGCATACGGATCTTGGCGCCCATTTCGGACATGATCTGTAAGGTGATATTAACGTCGCTTATATTGGGTATATTCTCTATAACACAGGGCTCATCAGAAAGAATGACCGCGGGCAGTATAGCCGCCACGGCGTTTTTAGCCCCGCTGATAACTACTTCTCCGCTGAGCGGTCTGCCGCCCTTTATAATGTATTTCTCCAAAAAAACACTTCCCCCCACCCGCCAAGCCGCTGCGGCTCCGATAAAATACGATGAAATAATGCGGGCTGATATATTATTGTAAACGCTCCCTTTTTGATCTTTACGCGGAAACGCATTAACGCATGACAAAATATGAGTTTATGAACTCACGCATAATATTATACCACACTTTGCAAAAAATTTAAAGTACAATTTTCAAAATTATCCGTTTTTTTTACATTTTGTGCAATGAGCACAAAAAAACTTCACACGCGCAACGCGTTTTGAATTTTATATGCTTTCTCTATGCTTTTAATTTGTGTTGACAGGGGGCTTTAATGCTGTGGAGCTCTGTTGACGAGAATTAAATAATCTAAAAGAATTTCAAAATTCCCCTGCGAGGGCGGTCTGTGGATTTATGGGGATTACCCTTTCGCTGCGCGGACGGTTTGCGGCTGCTTTTTTATGCCCCATAATGCGCGGGCATTCCATTGTTTTTTTGCAAATCATATTCTGCATATATTATTAACCGTAAATCAAATTTTTATCCCGAATCAGCAAATTTCCGCATAAAGGATTGACAAAAAGGGAAAATTATGTTTTAATATATGTATGGGATAATCAACCAAGAAAGGACAATTGATAATGGCAAAGCTGAACGAAAATTTTTCAAAGCTGGAAAAGAATTACTTATTTATTGACATCGCGAAGAAGATCAAGGCGTACACCGCCGAGCACCCCGACGCGAAGCTGATAAGAATGGGTATCGGCGACGTTACCCGCCCGCTCGCTCCCGTAGTTGTTGAGGCTATGGAAAAGGCGTGCCGCGAAATGGGCGTAAAGGAGACCTTCCGAGGATACGAGGACAGCGGCGCGGGCTACGATTTCCTGCGCGAGGCGGTATCGGGCTATTACAGGAGCTTCGGCGCGGACGTCTCCCCCGACGAGATACGCATTAGCGACGGCGCAAAAAGCGACTGCGGAAATATCATAGATATTTTCGGCGCGGGGAACACCGTGCTCGTCACCGACCCCGCATACCCCGTATATGTGGACTCCAACATCATGAGCGGAAACAGCGTTATCTACGCGGACTCCACCGAGGAAAACGGCTTCGCTGCAATGCCCGACCCCTCCGTTAAAGCCGACCTCATCTACCTATGCTCCCCCAACAACCCCACCGGCTCGGTCTATACCGCCGCGCAGCTTAAGCAGTGGGTTGACTACGCGCTGAGCAACAACGCGGTCATCATCTACGACGCGGCTTACGAGGCGTTCATCACCGAAAAGGATATTCCGCGCAGCATTTACTGCGTTGAGGGAGCTAAAAAATGCGCTATCGAGATATGCTCGCTCTCCAAGACGGCGGGCTTTACGGGAACGCGCTGCGGCTACACGGTAGTCCCCGGCGAGCTTATCCAGAAGGACAGCGCCGGGAACGACGTAAAGCTCGCCGACCTGTGGAACAGGCGCGAGGGCAGCAAATTCAACGGAGTTTCCTACCCAGTACAGCGCGGCGCGGAGGCTGTGTTCACTCCCGAAGGACAGAAGCAGACCCGCGAAGCCATCGACTACTACCGCGAGAACGCGCGCAGGATCGCGTCTACCTGCGACGAGCTCGGTATCAAGTACACCGGCGGAATAAACTCTCCCTACATCTGGCTCAAGTGCCCCAAGGGAATGGGAAGCTGGGAATTTTTTGACTACCTGCTTAACGAAATTCAGGTGGTGGGAACTCCCGGCGCTGGCTTCGGCAAGAACGGCGACGGCTGGTTCAGACTGACCGCCTTCGGCACTCACGAGGCTACAAACGAAGCAATGGAAAGACTGAAAAAGCTGCTGAAATAAAAATTCCATACAGCGGTATTATGCTGCAATAACATTGAAGAAGCCGCCCTGCGGATAACGCAGGGCGGCTGTTTTTTATCTTGCCGAAAACTCGTAAACAGTTGTAAAGTGGTAGGTCTGACCTGCCTTGTACAGGCAGCTGCCGAACTGCGGCTGATTGGGCGTGTCGGGGCAGTACTGGCTCTCAAGGCAAAGACCAGCGTACTGGTCGTACCTTTTGCCGCCCTTGCCCGTTTCGCCGTTCAGCCCGATACCGATATAAAGCTGAATAGCGGGCTTGTCGGTCTTTACGGTCATTACGCGTCCGCTTGTCGGCTCATAGACCTCGGCGGCGGTGCGCATAACTCCCGCCTCGCCCAACACGAAATTGTGATCGTAGCCTGCGGGGAGCTTTCCGTTGTCCATATCCTGTCTTACGGACTTGGGGGTATTGAAATCGAAAGCCGTTCCCTCCACGGGAGCCGTCTCGCCCGTGGGAATGAGAAGCCCGTCAACGGGTGTGTAGGAAGCGGCGTTGAGCTTTACCACATGATCCTTGATATCCCCGTTTCCCGCTCCCTTAAGATTGAAGTAGGAGTGGTTAGTGAGATTTATCACGGTGTCCGCGTCGGGTACCGCGGTATAATCTATCTCCAGACCGTTGTCGGCGGTCAGAGTGTACTTCACCCTGATCTTCACCGTCCCGGGGAAGTTCTCCTCGCCGTCGGGGCTGATATAGCCGAAGGTCACCGATGGCTCGTCGCCTCCGGAGGTCTCCTCGACCGTCCACACGCGCTTATTGTAGCCGAAAAATCCGCCGTGCAGGTGATTCACCTTATTGTCGTTGGCGGAGAGCTTGTATGTCTTTCCGCTGACGGTGATCTCCGCGCCGCCGATACGGTTCGCGTAGCGTCCGACCAGAGCGCCGTGGGTGGAATTTCCGTCGATATACTCCTGAAGAGTATCGTAGCCCAGTACAATGTCCGCGTACTCCCCGTTTTTATCAGCCACATTGAGCTGAACGACCGCGCCGCCGAAGTTGGTGAGCGCCGCGCTCATGCCGTTTTTGTTGGTCAGCGTGAACAGAAAGCACTTGTAGCCGCGGAAAAAGCCGAATTCCTTTGTTTCAATGCCCATTTTGGTGTCCTCCGAGATTTATTTTTTTAAGGCAACACCGCACAAAGCTCACGCTTCGCGCTTTGTACGCATCTTGCTTGCATATTTTCCGTCATTTTGCACTTCTCCTTGGCGGGCGTCAGCCCGCCGGCGTCGATCTTGTACAATCTGACGAAAAATCTGACGGCGCAACCTGCGCACAAGCTTTGCGCGGTGTTGCCTTAAATACTGTCAACATAACATTATCGCATCGGAATTTCAAAAAGAGTCAGAATCCGCTTCGCAAATTCCGATCGGTCCCGCGATCACGCAGAGTGCGGTTTAGCAAGGCTTTGCGTATGTGATGTTTTGTGACATTCCGGGCAAAACACCGCTAAACGCAGCACGCTTGCGGGAATTATGAAATTCTTTTAGATCATTTGCTCACCGTCAACATGATTTAAAAGCACAATAGCTGATATCAATGCTTTCGGAATGCTGATCATGCTTAGTACTTATCATCATCAAGAACGATAGTTCTCTTTACGGGAGCGGCGGTAGCCTTAGCCGCGGGAGCGTACGCCGCGGGTCTTGCGGGGGCAGGCTTCGGCGCGGATGCGCTGCTCGCGGGTCTCGGCGCGGGAGCGGCGGGTTTAGAAGCAGGCTTTGGTGCGGCGGCAGCGGGTCTGCTCTCCGCCTTTACCGCAGGCTTGGGTGCCGGCTTTGAAGCGGGCTTCGTTTCCGCGGTTTTGCTCTCGGGCTTAGGCGCGGGCTTTCTCTCCTGCTTGGGAGCAGGCTTGCTGTCCTTTTGGGGAGCGGGTTCGCTTTCCTGCTTAGGCTTGCTCTCGGGCTTGGGCGCGGGAGCACTCTCCGCAGGCTTGCTCTCAGTGCTTTCGTCCGCCTTTGCGGAGGCGGGCTTGGGCTTAGGCGCTCTCTTGGGCGCGTTTTCATCGATAGAGAATCGGTTTACTATCTCCAACAGTGTCTTGGACTCGCTGAGCAGCTCCTCCGAAGAAACCGCGGACTGCTGCGAGGACGCGCTGGTCTCCGAAACCGAATCGGAGATCTGATCCATACCCGCGATTATCTGCTTTACGGAATCCGCCTGCTCCGCGGAAGCCTCCGCGATATGCTCGATCACCAGCGCCGTAGCGTCGGTCTCCTCGACTATCTTGCTGAGCATTTCGGCGGTCTCGTCCGCGATAACTCTGCCGTTCGCCACCACCGTAACGGAGGTGTTGATAAGCTCCGTGGTGGTCTTTGCAGCCTCGGCGGTCTTGCTCGCGAGATTGCCTACCTCTCCCGCGACTACCGCAAAGCCCTGTCCCGCCAGACCCGCGCGAGCCGCCTCGATGGAAGCGTTGATGGCGAGAATGTTCGTCTGGAAGGATATATCTTGAATTGTCTTGATTATATTCGCGATACGCGAGGATGTGGTATTGATCTCCTCCATCGCCGCCAGCATATCGCGCATTTTCGCGTTGCCCTCGTTGACAAGCTGCTTGGAGTGTCCCGCGATATCCTTCGCCTTTGACGCGTTCTCCGCGTTGGTGGTGATGGTGCCGGATATCTCGCGCACTCTTCCGTTGAGCTCCTGCACGGTGGATTCCTGCTCCACAGCCGCCTGGGAGAGGGTCTCCGCGTTGCGGGACATTTCCTCGGAGTGGTTCGCAACATCCTTGCCCGAGCGCTCAAGCTGCCTTATTATCCCCGTCATGGAGTCAACGATATCCCGCAGGGAATCTCTTATGGGAATGAAATCGCCTACATATTCGGCGCTGGGAGTAACGCAGAGATTTTCTTTCGATATCTCCTCGGCGGTGTGATGGATATCGCCGATAATATTTTCTATGTATCCCGACATCTTGTTCACCGCGTCCGCCAGTTCAAACAGTTCATCGTTGGTATGTACGGTTATGCTGCCGCTTGAAAGATTTCCGGCTGACATATCCAGAACCTTTTGGCGGATTATGCCGATAGGCTTTATGATACGTCTGGTCACTCCCACAATGATAAGCGAGCCAACCACGAAAGTCACAAGAATTATGCCAACCATGACAAAGGTTATCGTGTTGGATGAAAGGAAGAACTTGCTTGCGTTTATTCCCGCGAACATTGTCCAGCCGTTTGTGCCCTCTATCATCTGGGCGCCATAGCGCATATCCGCACCGTTTACTCTTTCCTGCTCAAAAATCGTTATCGTTCCCGGGGTGGTTATGACATATTGCTTGAATCTGCCCGTGCCCATGTATTCCTTGACCGATTCTATGTTGTCCGCGGCAACAAGCGACCCCTGCGCGTCGATAATCGCCACATTGCTGAACTGTTCGGATTTCAGGGAGGATAAAGCGTTGCAAAGCCACTGACAGTCCAGCTCCGCCGACAAAATAATGTCCCCCGCCTTTACAGCGTAGTTGAGTGTGACGTTTCCGTTGTCATTCACCTGCGGAGAGGTTATGATCACAGCCGAGGAGCTGAGTCCGCTCATGACCGACGAAGGCAGAGTGCCTCCCCCGAAAACGTTGCCTGCTCCGTCAGCTGCCGAAACGCTCACGATAGAGCTGTCCATAGCCGCAAGCGCATTTGCGTGAGCCGCCTTTTCATCCTCCGAGCCGTTTACAAACTCATTGTCCGCGATATGGCTCATAAGCATTTCCCCAAAGTAACTCATAGATACCTGGGTAGTTCTGGTTCCCGCGGATATGTTTGCCTCAAGCAGCGCGTCCAGGTCGTTTGTAGCCTGTATATACATGGCCGCCACACCCGTTATGGAGCACCACAGAAGTCCCACTCCAAGTACCAGCATACTCGCCAGCATTATCTTCGTTTTAAGGGACGTGCGCTTAATCTGATTGATAACCTTTTCCATGCCTGTCACCTATCCACCTTTTCTTTTGTTGTATTTTGCATGATGTGCCGCCCGGGCGGAGTAATCGTTACCACAAACCCCGCGCCGATATTGCTTCCGAAACGGCGCTGTTAATATTAGAATACCACAAATCAGCCCGAATGTCAATATATCTGATAAAAAATTTGAGATTATATTGGCGCGTTGACATATTACGCGCTGACAGTTCGCCGCCCGCTTGGCACATATGGAGCAGCGGTAAAATCGCCCAGGACCGCCGCAAAGCGGCTTATGTGGGTAAGCTCCCGCAGTTAAGCCGCTGTTGATACTATTTCAGAAATCCCTGTACGATCTTCTCCTCCGCTTCCTCACGGGTAAGTCCAAGGCTGCACAGCTTCAGAATCTGCTCTCCCGCTATCTTGCCGATTGCCGCCTCGTGAATAAGCTCCGCGTCAACATGGGAGGCGTTCAGCGCGGGCTGAGCGTCCACTCTGCCGTTTTCGGAAAGAATAGCGTCGCACGCGGAGTGTCCCGTGCAGCGGCTGTTTCCCTCTATAACGGAGTAAAACGCCTGATGGGAGCTTCCCTTCGCCACCGAGCGGGAAACCAGATCAACGCCGCTGTCCTCGCCGTTCAGCTTAACGTCGAACCGCGAGATGGCTTCCTCCGAATTATCCGTGAGAATGCGCTCCCTTACAATTATCTTAGCGCCCTTTTCCAGCACCGCGGAGGTTTTTCTGTCCGAATAGTCCACCCCGCCGAGCTGAACCGTGTCCATCTCCAGCGTTGAATCCTCCTTAAGAAAACAATCGGTCACGGGGTCTATCTTCTTCAGACCCCCGCCCGTTCCCGCGGCGATATGCTTTTCCTTATACAGAACCCTTGCGCCCTTTTCCAGGAAAAAGCGGTGAATGCCGTTGTGCCGCGCCTGTTCCTCGCCGTCGTTATGCACTCCGCAGCCCGCTACCACAATAACGTCCGCTCCCTCTCCGATATAGAAATCGTTATATACCAGATCCTCAACGCCGCTGTGGGTGACACAGGCGGGAATAAACACGGTTTCTCCCTTTGTAAACGGCTTTACCCGTATATCTATCCCGGGGTTATCCGTTTTGGGGATTATCTCAATATTCTCCGAGGACATTCTGCCCGCGCACTGACCGTCCTCACGGATATTGTACGCGCCCTTGAAGCCGCTTATTCCGTCGTAATCCGATATCACTTTGAGCATATCCGCGCTTATACTGTTAAATCCAAATTCGGGCAGCTCCATCAGCATACACCTCCGTTCTTTTTGGGGCAGTCGCAGGCGCATTCTCCTTTAAGCAGCGCGGGGAGAACTTCCTCCCGCCTGCCCGCGGTTCGCACCTTGCCCTCCGCCACGACTATTATCTCGTCGGCAATTGACAAAATCCTTTCCTGGTGGGATATCACTACCAGCTTTCCCGCGCTGCCCGAGCGTATCTCCTCAAAGGTCTCCACCAAGCGGGTGAAGCTCCAGAGGTCTATGCCCGCCTCGGGCTCGTCAAATACCGAGAGCCTTGCCTTTCTTGCCAGCACCGTAGCGATCTCTATGCGCTTAGCCTCGCCGCCCGAGAGCGCTCCGCTCATTTCGCGGTCGATATATTCCTCCGCGCACAGACCCACGCGGCTCAGCAGGCGGCACAGCGCCGTATCGTCCAGACTTTCGCCCGCGGCGAGCTCCAGCAGGTCTCTTACCGTAAGTCCCTTGAACCTCACGGGCTGCTGAAACGCATAGGCTATCCCCCGCTTTGCTCTTTGTGTGATGTCCAGACCCGTTATATCCTCGCCGTCCAGCAGAATACTGCCGCCCGTGGGAGTCTCAACGCCCGCTATCAGTTTTGCCAACGTGGTTTTTCCGCCGCCGTTCGGACCGGTTATAACCACCAGCTTGCTGTCGGTTTTTACGCTTATGCCGTTTATAATACTCTCACCCTCGGGCGAGCTCCATGTCAGATCCCGTAATTCAAGCAAAATAGCACCTCCGAAATTTTAACGATAGGCAACGGCGGACAGCGGTGCCGCTCCCCCGTTCCCTATCCTATATTTTACCACAACTATGTCATATTGTCAAGGTATGTATTGCGGTTGAACCGTAAGCAAAGAGGTTAAATTTATCATTATAACCTCAGTGGTATATAAAATTTTGATCTAAGCTATTATGCTTTTAGAAATGTTGACGAGGGACAAATTATTTAAATGTGAATTTTCCGCACCACTGCACCACTGCACCCGCCTTCGGCGGGTTCCGTTAGCCTCGATTTAAAAGCTCCGC
>CAMWLH010000013.1 GCA_947175045.1 uncultured Clostridia bacterium
GCACTAAATATCTGTATGCTGAAAAGCAATTATTTAGAATACAACTCGATAATCAGGTGCTCTGCAATCTCAAAGTCGAGATCCTCACGCTGGAACGCACGGGTTACCTTTGCGGAAGCTGCCTCCTTATTTACGTCAAGCCACATGGGAACGAGTCTGCCGCCTGCTGTTTCAGCGATCTCCTCAAACTTCTTGCTCTTCTTGCTCTTATCGCGCAGGGAGATAACGTCGCCTATCTTAACTCTGTAAGAAGGGATATCAACTCTCTTGCCGTTCACACAGAAATGACCGTGAGATACGAGCTGACGAGCCTCACGACGGGTGGTTGCCATACCCATTCTGAAAACGATGTTGTCAAGACGTGACTCCAGAAGTCTGATAAGGTTCTCACCGGCGATGCCCTCTTCCTTGGTAGCAAGCTCGTAATAGTGATAGAACTGCTTCTCGAGAACGCCGTAAACGAACTTCAGCTTCTGCTTCTCCTTCAGCTGAGAGCCGTACTCGGAAACCTTCTTGCGTCTGTTTCCGCCGGGGTTTCTCTTGGACTTCTTATTTTCGGAATAGCCCAGTACCGCGGGACTGATGTCCAGTGCCCTGCACTTTTTCAGAATAGGATCGCGATTTACTGCCATTATAAATTTCCTCCGTTATTTCATCAAATATCGGTTCATCAACCGACGCCGAGTAAACGTAGCTCGGCTCCAAATTCATGTTTTTCCTCGGATTATACGCGTCTTCTCTTGGGAGGACGGCATCCGTTGTGGGGAATGGGGGTTACGTCCTTGATGAGCTTTACCTCAAGCCCTGCCGCCTGAAGCGCTCTGATAGCCGCTTCGCGTCCTGAACCGGGTCCCTTTACGAAAACCTCAACGGTCTTGAGTCCGTGCTCCATCGCTGCCTTTGCCGCAACGTCCGCCGCTGTCTGAGCCGCAAAAGGAGTGGATTTTCTCGAGCCTCTGAAGCCCAGTCCGCCCGCGCTTGCCCATGAGAGAGCGTTGCCCTGAAGGTCGGTGATGGTAACGATAGTGTTGTTAAAAGTAGACTGAATATGAGCCGCACCGTTTTCGATGTTCTTGCGCTCACGACGTCTGCGGATCACTTGCTTTCCGCCTTTGGCTGCTGCCATTTATATACCACCTTTCATTACTTCTTCTTGTTCGCAATTGTCTTCTTGGGACCCTTGCGTGTTCTAGCGTTGGTCTTGGTGCGCTGTCCGCGAACGGGAAGCCCCTTGCGGTGACGCATTCCGCGATAGCAGTTGATCTCAACCAGACGCTTGATATCCAGAGCGACTTTTCTTCTAAGGTCGCCCTCTACGAGGTAGCCCTCGTGGTCGATAACGTCACGGATCTTTGCCTCCTCAACGTCGGACAGATCTCTGACGCGTGTATCGGGATTTATTCCTGCTTTTGCCAGAATGTCGTTGGCGGTCTTTCTGCCTATGCCGTATACATAGGTAAGACCGATCTCAACGCGCTTTTCCTTGGGCAGGTCTACACCGGCGATTCTTGCCATTGTTTTTCCTCCTATCTTATATCAAGGCTTAGCCCTGTCTCTGCTTGTGCTTGGGTTCAACACAAATAACCATTACTTTGCCCTTGCGCTTGATGACCTTGCACTTGTCGCACATGGGCTTTACCGAAGGTCTTACTTTCATGAATTAACCCTCCTTTAAGGTTCTTTCTTGCTTGGGCGCTTTTGCCCGTTCACCGTGAGGGCGGTTACTTGGCGCGCCATGTGATTCTTCCTTTTGTGAGGTCGTAGGGCGACATTTCCACGGTAACCTTATCACCGGGCAAAATGCGAATGTAGTTCATTCTCAGCTTGCCGCTGATGTGTGCCAAAATCTGGTGACCGTTGGTTAGCTCTACCTTGAACTGTGCGTTCGGCAGCGCTTCCAGAATAACGCCTTCAACTTCCAATACATCTTCTTTAGACAAGCTATTCACTCTCCTCGGCGATGCTTTGCTCGCGCAGCAAGCGAAGCGCTCTGCGCAGCCCTTTGTCCGTCAGCCCGGAAAGCTCTATCGAGCTTCCCGTCGCGCGGACGTGTCTGATGTTCTTTTTTTTCGGGGATATGAGCTTGCGCTCCTTTCCGTCGGCAATGTATACATAACCGTCGTCAGCTCCCGCAACGACGAACCATCCGCCGCCGTCATGCCCCGCGGAGCTTATTACGACCGTACCTATTTCCATATCAATGATGCTCCAGCGTCATTATCAGCGGCTCGGAATTGGTTATCGCCACGGTATGCTCAAAGTGGCAGCTCAGACTTCCGTCCGTTGTCACCACCGTCCACTTGTCCCCCAAAATGTTTACCTCGGGGAAGTGGGAGTTCACCATCGGCTCGATAGCTATCGTCATGCCCGGGGTCAGTCTCGGCCCGCGGCCCGCTTTTCCGTAATTCGGAACCTCGGGATCCTCGTGCATCTCTCTGCCCACTCCGTGACCGATAAACTTCTTTACCACCGCGTAGCCATAGCTTTCAACGTGGGTCTGTACGGCGTGTGAGATATCGCCGACCCTATTGCCCGCTACCGCCTGCTCGATTCCCTTATACAGCGCTTCCTCCGTCGCCTTCATCAGGCGCTCCGCTTCCTCGGAGACCTTTCCCACACGGAAAGTCTTGGTGTTATCCCCCATAAAGCCGTCAAGCTCTGCGACGATGTCGCAGGAGATAATGTCCCCCTCTTTAAGAATTTTCTTCTTGGAGGGTATTCCGTGGATAAGCTCCTCGTTGACGGAAAAGCAGTTGTGCCCCGGGAATCCGCCGTAGCCCTTGCAGGGCGAGTGCCCGCCGTGGGATACGATATAATCATTGACAATTCGGTCAAGCTCCCAGGTGGAAATTCCCGCGACCGCGTTCTTTCCCGCCTGAGCCAGCGCCTGCGCTGCGAGCTCTCCCGCCTTAAGCATGAGCTTAAGCTCGGTCGGATTTTTGATCTGAATCATATTTCTCTTTTCTAAAAGGGACTGTCAGCCCTTGATAGCCGCCAGAGTCAGCTTCGACGTTTCCGCGATCTCTTCCTGACCCTCAACGGTGACCAGCTTGCCCTTTGCGGCATAGTAGTCCTTCAGGGGAGCGGTCTTTTCGTGATAGGTCGCAAGACGTGCCTTTACCGTTTCGGGCTTGTCGTCGATTCTCTGAACGACCTTTGCGCCGCACGCGTCGCAGACGCCCTCAACCTTGGTGGGTTTGTATTCGATATGGTAGGAGTTGCCGCAGCCCTCGCATACGCGTCTGCCGGACATTCTCGCCGTTATCTTTTCGTCGGGAACGTTTATCTCCACGACCTTGTCTATCTGAACGCCCATTTTATCCAGCGCCTCCGCCTGGGAAACGGTTCTGGGAAATCCGTCCAGAATAAAGCCGTTTTTCGCGTCGTCCTGCGCTATTCTGTCCTTAAGGATACCGATAACAACATCATCGGGAACAAGGTCGCCCCTGTCCATGCACTCCTTAGCCGCAAGACCCGCGGGAGTTCCGTTCTTGACCGCCTCGCGGAGCATATTTCCCGTAGATATCGCGGGAATATTCAGCTCTTTGCAGACAACCTCCGCCTGTGTTCCTTTACCTGCGCCCGGAGCGCCCAAAAAAATCATATTCATAGAAATTCTCCTGTTCATCTCTGTCACCCGCTGACAGCGGCTCGCCGCCGTGCCGAAGCACTTCGGCGAGAGCGCCTGCGCTTAATCCAGGAAGCCCGGGTGATGACGCATCATAATCTGGCTCTCCAGCGAACGAACGGTTTCAAGCGCAACGCCGACAACGATAAGCATCGTCGTACCGCCGAGGCTCACGCCCGTCATTCCCGTGCAGAGAGAGAAGATTATTGGGAATATCGCGATAATTCCGAGGAATATCGCGCCGATAAGCGTAATCTTGTTGAGGGAGTTGTAGATGAAGTCCGACGTGGGCTTGCCGGGTCTGTAACCCGGGATAGCGCCGTTGTTCTTCTTGAGGTTGTTCGCTATCTCAACAGGATTATAGGAAATGGAAACGTAGAAATAGTTGAACGCGATGATCAGCACAAAGTAAATTACCGCGTAGGCGGGGCTGTTCTGGCTGAAAAATCTTACGAAGCCGTCCCAGAAGCTGTCCTTTGTGCCGTCAATGCCGAAAAAGTAGCAAATTGTCTGCGGCAGGCTCATAAGCGACATTGCGAAGATGATAGGCATAACGCCCGACATTGCAACCTTTATCGGTATATGAGTTGACTGACCGCCGTACATTTTTCTTCCGACAACCCGCTTTGCGTACTGGACCGGGATCCTGCGCTCCGCGTTTGTCATCAGAATAACGAACCAGATCATCGCCGCAAAGATAATCACGATAATCGCCACAAAGATGATATTCTTCATATCCTCCTTGCACATATCTATAAAGTATCCTATCGTGTTGGGTATTCTCGAAACGATACCCGCGAAGAGTATCATAGAGATACCGTTGCCTATGCCCTTTTCGTTGATACGGTCGCCAAGCCAGATTATCAGCGAAGCGCCCGCCACAAAGCAGGATATTATAACAATTGCCGACAGAATAACCGAGAATGTGTCGCTGGTGGTATCGAAAACGTCGCCGTACTTCAGCACCGCGCGGTGGGGCGAGCCCTCGGCGTTTATGCCGTTCCTCAGCGTAAAGTAGAAAGCGGTCGCCTGGAATATCGCTATGCCCAGCGCAACAAATTTCGTTATCGTGTTGATTTTCTTTCTGCCCTCGTCGCCCTCTTTGGAGAGCTTCTCCAACGGAGGTATCGCGACCGTAAGCAGCTGGATGATGATCGACGCGTTGATATAAGGCGTGATTGACATCGCCAGCAGTGTTCCCCTTCCGAGCGAGCCGCCCGTCATGACATCGAGATAGTTAAGCAGCGAGGCGCCGCTCATCATTTCCGATATGGAGCCGTTGTCAAGAAAAGGAACAAAGATGTTTGAGCCTAAGCGGAAAAGGATGATGATAAACAGTGTGTACAAAATCTTTTTACGCAGCTGAGTGTCAACCCACGCATTGCGAAAGACTGAGAACATTCCGTTCATTACATCACCTCTGCCTTTCCGCCTGCCTTTTCAATTTTTTCCTGTGCCGCCGCGGTGAACTTGGCAGCCTTTACGGTCAAGCTCTTTGTAAGCTCGCCGTTGCCCAGAATTTTAATGCCGTCTTTAGCGTCCTTGATAGCGCCGCTCTCGATAAGAGCCGCAGCGTCAATGACCGCGCCGCTTTCAAAGCGCTTTTCAAGCTCGGAAACGTTTATGGCAGCATACTCCTTGGCGAAGATATTGTTAAAGCCTCTTTTAGGCATTCTTCTCTGGAGAGGCATCTGACCGCCCTCGAAACCGGGTCTGATAGAGCCGCCCGAACGTGCCTTCTGTCCCTTATGACCCTTGCCTGCCGTCTTGCCGTTGCCGGAGCCGTGACCGCGTCCGATGCGCTTAACGTCCTTTACAGAGCCATAAGCGGGCTGTAATTCGTGTAGCTTCATACTGGTTTGCACCCCTAGTAAATTTTAGAATTGTGTAGACGCAATTGAGCGTCATAAGATAATCAAACCTCTTCAACCTTTACCAGGTGAGCGATAGTCTTGATCTTTCCCTTTGTAGCCTCGTTGTCGGGCTGAGTTGTTACAGAATTAACCTTGCGCAGTCCAAGAGAATACGCGGTGGCAATCTGATTCTTCTTGCAGCTGTTCAACGAGCGTACAAGCGTTATTTTAAGAGCCATTGTATTTCTTCCTTTCGCGCTTAGCC
The DNA here is from genome assembly GCA_947175045.1 of uncultured Clostridia bacterium. GTDB lineage: Bacteria > Bacillota > Clostridia > Oscillospirales > Ruminococcaceae > CAG-115. The sequence goes on from CAMWLH010000013.1 coordinate 5,747, forward strand.
TAAAATTTCCTTGACCGACTTGCCTCTCAGCGCGGCAACCTCCTCCGCTGTTCTCAGCGAAGTCAGACCCTGCATGGTTGCGCGTACAACGTTGCAGGGGTTATTGGAGCGCAGGGACTTTGTACGGATGTTCTTTATGCCTGCCATCTCGATAACCGCACGAACGGGACCGCCCGCGATAACGCCGGTACCCTCGGGAGCGGGACGCATCAGAACAGCGCCTGCGCCGAATTTGCCCGTGATCTCGTGGGGAATGGTAGTTCCCTTGAGAGCGATCTTCTTAAGATTCTTCTTAGCGTCCTCAATGCCCTTGCGGATAGCGTCGGGAACCTCGTTGGACTTGCCCATGCCGAAGCCGACTGTGCCGTTGCCGTCGCCGACAACCACCAGCGCGGAGAACTTCATGATACGTCCGCCTTTAACGGTCTTGGAAACACGGTTGATGTATACAACCTTTTCCTGAAGCTCGTTTTCGTTTACTTCCATATTTGCCAAGTTTGTCCCTCCTTATCAGAAATTAAGTCCGCCTTCTCTTGCGCCCTCGGCGAGAGCAGCAACTCTGCCGTGGTACACATAGCCGCCTCTGTCGAATACGACATCGGTGATACCTGCCGCCTTAGCCTTTTCGGCTATCATCAGACCAACCTTCTTGGCAGCCTCTACGTTTCCGCCGTAGCCGTCAAAGCCCTTTTCGGTGGAGGAAGCCGCGGCAAGCGTAACGCCCTTTACGTCGTCAATGATCTGCGCGTAAATATGCTGAGAAGAACGGAAAACATTAAGTCTCGGGCACTCCGCAGTGCCGTTGATCTTTCCGCGGACGCGCTTGTGACGGCGCAGTCTGCTCTTATTTTTATCAATGCTTTTAACCATTTCGTTTCAGTCCTTTCATACCGGGGATTATTTCTTACCCTTACCCGCTTTACCTTCCTTGCGGCGGATAACTTCGTCGGCGTACTTGATTCCCTTGCCCTTATACGGCTCGGGGGGACGCTTGCCTCTTATCTCGGAAGCATACTGTCCTACTTTCTGCTTGTCGATACCCGTAACAATGATCTTGTTGGGAGCGGGAACCTCCAGCTTTACGTCGTCGGTATCCGAAACGGTTACCTGGTGCGAGAAGCCGAGATTCATTACGACGTCCTTGCCGTTCTTCTGGCATCTGAAGCCGACGCCGTTGATTTCAAGCTCCTTCTTGAAGCCTTCGGTAACGCCCACAACCATGTTGTTGATAAGCGTTCTTGTGAGACCGTGGAGCGATTTGCTGATGTTTTCGTCATCGGGACGGGTAACGATTATCTCGCTGCCCTCCTGCTTGATGGATATAATTTTGTTGAATTCCCTTGTGAGGGAACCCTTGGGACCCTTTACCGTAACAACAGAGCCGTCGATTTTTACATCAACGCCTGCGGGAACAGTAATAGGCTTTTTACCGATTCTGGACATATTACTATTCCTCCTTATTACCAAATAAACGCAAGAACTTCGCCGCCGACATTGAGCTCGCGAGCCTTCTTGTCGGTCATGATGCCCTTGGATGTGGACACGATAGCGATACCGAGCCCCTTCATTACCTTAGGCATATCCTTGCAGTTTGAGTAGATCCGCAGACCGGGCTTGGAAACGCGGCGTAAGCCGGTGATCACCTGCGCCTTGGTGTCTGTGTACTTGAGAGTCACTCTGATGATACCCTGCTTGTTGTCATCAATAACCTTGAAAGCCTTGATGTAGCCCTCGTCCAGAAGAATCTGGGCGATCTGCTTTTTAACATTGGAAGCAGGAACATCAACAGAAGGATGCTTTGCAGAGTTAGCGTTACGAATTCTCGTCAGCATATCTGCGATAGTATCAGTGATCTGCATTCATTTACCTCCTATTACGAAAGCCGTTACGGAACCGATTGCCCGTCGTACTATCATTATTTGCCCCCGAAGGGGCTATATTAAGCCGGGCTTTATTCTATCCAAAAACCCGCCCGGCGAGGGGACATAAATCCGTAAGAAGCCCTTGCCTCTTACCTTTGATTACCAGCTTGCCTTCTTTACGCCGGGAATCTGACCCTTGTAGGCAAGCTCTCTGAAGCAGATTCTGCAAATGCCGAACTTGCGCAGGTACGCATGAGGTCTGCCGCAGAGCTTGCATCTGTTATAAGCGCGTGTAGAGAACTTGGGCGCTCTCTGCTGCTTAGCTTTTAATGACTTCTTTGCCATAACCGATACTGCGTCCTTTCTTTACTTCTCAAAGGGAGCGCCCATAAGGGTGAGCAGCTCTCTCGCTTCTTCATCGGTCTTCGCGGTGGTGATAAAGTTGATGTCCATGCCGCGTACCGCATCGATCTTATCGTACTCGATCTCGGGGAATATCAGCTGCTCCTTAAGACCCATGGAATAGTTTCCTCTGCCGTCGAAAGAGTTGGGGTTGATACCTCTGAAGTCGCGTACACGGGGAAGAGCAACGTTGAAGAGTCTGTCGAGGAACTCGTACATGATCTCGCCGCGAAGCGTTACCTTTACGCCGATAACCTGACCCTCTCTGAGCTTGAAGTTCGCAACCGACTTCTTAGCGCGGCAGGGTACGGGCTTCTGTCCCGTGATCGCCGCAAGCTCGTTTGAAACGTTCTCTATTATCTTCGCGTTCTCCTTAGCCTCGCCGCAGCCTACGTTGACTACGATCTTGTCCAGCTTCGGGGTCTGCATTACAGACTTGTAGCCGAACTTCTTGAAAAGCGCGGGAGCAACGGATTCTTTGTAGAAATCCTTCATTCTAGCCATTGTTTTTTCTCCTATCTGACAGCCGGATTTTAATGCGCGCAATATTGTTTATGCCGCACTGCTTGTATCCGACCGATCTCAAAGCGATATCAGTACTTAAGCTCCGCGCCGCAGTGCTTGCATACTCTGATCTTCTTGCCGTCCTGGATCTTGTGAGCAACTCTGGTGGTCTTGTCGCACTTGGGGCAAACCAGCATTACCTTTGACGCGTACATTGCGCCCTCCGCCTGGATCCTGCCGCCGAGCTGACCCGCCTGCCTGGGCTTAACATGCTTTGTTACCATGTTCACGCCCTCGACGATGACCTTGCCCTCCTTTGCGGAAACCTGCACAACCTTGCCCTTGCTGCCCTTTTCCGCGCCGCTGATGACCTGAACCTTATCGCCGGTCTTGATGTTTAAGCTGTTCATTTCAGGCCCTCCTTTACAGTACTTCGGGAGCGAGCGAAAGGATCTTCATGTAGTCCTTATCGCGCAGCTCTCTCGCTACCGGCCCAAAAATACGAGTTCCCCTCGGATTTTTGTCCTCTCTTATGATAACCGCCGCGTTCTCGTCGAAGCGGATATATGTTCCGTCGTCGCGTCTGAGACCCTTTGCGGAACGAACGACAACGCACTTTACAACGTCGCCCTTCTTTACAACGCCGCCGGGTGTTGCTTTTTTAACGGAAGCTATGATTACATCGCCGATATTTGCGTATCTTCTGCGGGTACCGCCCAGCACTCTGATACACATAAGCTCCTTTGCGCCAGTGTTGTCGGCAACCTTGAGCATTGTCTGCATCTGAATCATGACATTACTACTCCTTTCGTAGATTTACGATTTTTATATGCCGCCAAATTACTTAGCGCGCTCGATGACATTTACAAGACGCCATCTCTTATCCTTTGAAAGGGGACGGGTCTCCATGATCTCAACTCTGTCTCCTATCTTGCAGGTGTTCTGCTCGTCATGTGCCTTGAGCTTGATGGTGCGCTTTACGATCTTCTTGTAAAGAGGATGACGAACATTGTCCTCGATCGCTACGACGATGGTCTTATCCATTTTGTCGCTTACGACCCTGCCTACTCTGGTCTTTCTCAAATTTCTTTCCATTTTGTTCTTATCCTCCTTCCTCAATCGTTAGCCGCAAGCTCGCGCTGGCGCTGAATGGTCTTTATGCGAGCGATATCCTTCTTGACCGCCTTTATTCTTGTGGGGTTGTCAAGCTGGTTTACGGCGAGCTGGAAGCGCAGGTTAAAAAGCTCCTGCTTAAGCTCGGCGAGCTTAGTTTCAAGCTCTGTTTCCGAAAGATATTTGATTTCCGAAGCCTTCATTAAAGCTCACCTCCGTCTTCCTTCTTTACAAATTTGCACTTGATGGGAAGCTTGTGCATCGCAAGACGCATAGCCTCGCGCGCAGTCTCCTCGGGAACGCCCGCTATCTCGAACATAACTCTGCCGGGCTTTACAACCGCTACCCAGTATTCGGGAGCACCCTTACCGGAACCCATACGAGTGCCAAGCGGCTTTGTGGTAACGGGCTTGTCGGGGAATATCTTTATCCATACCTGACCGCCACGCTTGATATAACGTGTCATCGCGATACGGGCAGCCTCGATCTGGTTGGATCTTATCCAGCACGCCTCGAGCGCCTGCAGACCGTACTCGCCGTTGGAAACGGTGTTGCCTCTTGTAGCCACACCCTTGCGGCGGCCTCTCTGTACTCTTCTGTACTTTACTCTCTTAGGAAGCAGCATTAGTCGTTACCCCCTTCTTTTTTAGCTTCTCTGGGTCTGCGGGGACGGCGATCATCGCGTCCTCTGCCCGCGCCGTTCCTGTCATTGCGGCGTCTGTCGGGTCTTTCGGTCCTCTGTGCGGGAACCTCTCCCTTAAGAACCTCGCCCTTATATATCCATACCTTTACGCCGATAACGCCGTAGGTGGTGTTAGCTCTCGCTACGCCGTAGTCGATGTCCGCGCGAAGGGTCTGAAGCGGGATAGTACCCTCATGATAGCTCTCGCTGCGCGCGATCTCCGCGCCGCCCAGACGACCGCTTACCATTGTCTTGATGCCCTTTGCGCCGCTCTTCATGGTTCTGCCGATAACCTGCTTCATAGCGCGGCGGAAGGAAACGCGTCCCTCCAGCTGCTGAGCGATGTTCTCCGCAACCAGCTGAGCGTTGAGGTCGGGATTCTTGACCTCGATTATCTTTATATCAACCTTTTTGCCCGTGAGCTTTTCCATCTCGCCCTTGAGCTTGTCTACCTCCGCGCCCTTAGCGCCGATAACCATACCGGGCTTTGCGCAGCTGATGGCGATGGTTACCTTATCGCCCGTTCTCTCTATCTCGATAGTGGGAACGCCCGCCTTGTACAGCTTCTTTTTAAGAACCTCGCGGATCTTGTAGTCCTCAACAAGTGTATCACCAAAGGTCGCCTTGCTGGCAAACCAGCGAGAATCCCAATCCTTGATTACACCCACTCTGAGACCGTGTGGATTAACCTTCTGTCCCATTGTAATTCTCCTCCTTATTCAGCTTCTTTGACAACCAGTGTGATGTTGGACGTTCTCTTGAGAATCCTGTGAGCACGACCGTGATCCTTAGGTCTGATACGCTTTAATGTTACGCCCGCGCCGACAAAGCACTCCGAAACGTAAAGATTGCTCGTGTCCATATTGTGGTTGTTCTCTGCGTTCGCAACCGCGGACTTGAGCAGCTTTGCGAGGGGCTCGCAAGCGGACTTGGGGGTATTGTTGAGTATTGCCATTGCAACCTCCACAGGCTTGTTTCTGATAAGATCCAGCACTATGCCGACCTTTCTCGGAGAAATACGAACCTGTCTGAGTTCAGCTCTAGCTTCCATATTTTCTCCTCCTTACTTCTTGCCCGTAGTTTTGCTTCCCGCGTGACCCTTGAAGGTTCTTGTGGGGGCAAACTCACCCAGCTTATGACCTACCATATCCTCGGTAACATATACCGGAACATGTTTTCTGCCGTCGTGAACGGCAAACGTGTGACCTACGAAATCGGGGAAAATCGTAGAAGAACGGCTCCATGTCTTGAGAACCTTCTTCTCTCCCGCCTCGTTCATCGCAAGAACTCTCTTAAAAAGAGCTTCCTGGACGTAAGGTCCCTTTTTAACGCTTCTTCCCATGTCATTTATTCCTTTCAAGTTGAGCTGCAAGTTAACGAGCAGCGGCAGACGCCCAGCGTTTTACGCACAACTTTAATAATGATGTGCAACGCTGTTCTTATTAACAGCAACTTCAGGTTAGTTGTTTTTTCAAAAGAGCTTTTCGGATTATTTACCGTTTCTTCTCTTAACAATAAACTTGTTGGACGCCTTCTTTGTGGAGCGCGTCTTGTAACCGAGAGCGGGCTTGCCCCAAGGAGTAACGGGTCCGGGACGTCCAACGGGGGACTTACCCTCACCGCCGCCGTGCGGGTGGTCGTTCGGGTTCATTACGGAACCGCGCACCGTGGGTCTGATACCGAGGTGACGGGTTCTTCCCGCCTTACCGAGGTTTACGTTCTCGTGATCCAGATTGGATACAACGCCGATAGACGCCATGCAGTTAGCCGAAACGTTTCTCAGCTCGCCGCTGGGCAGACGGATAAGCGCGTAGCCGTTCTCCTTTGCCATAAGCTGAGCCATATTGCCCGCCGAGCGCACAAGCTGAGCGCCCTTGCCGGGGTGAAGCTCGATGTTATGGATAACAGTACCAACGGGGATATCGGAAAGAGCCAGAGCGTTTCCGGGCTTGATATCAGCGTCAGCGCCCGCACGAACGGTATCGCCTACCTTAAGTCCGTCGGGAGCGATGATATATCTCTTCTCGCCGTCCTCATACTTTACCAGCGCGATGAACGCGGAACGGTTGGGATCGTACTCGAGAGTCATAACCTCGGCGTTCATGCCCTGCTTGTTTCTCTTGAAGTCAATAACGCGGTACTTGCGTCTGTTTCCGCCGCCGATATGTCTTACGGTGATACGACCGTAGCTGTTACGTCCGGCGGTCTTTTTAACCGGCTCCAGAAGACTTTTTTCGGGAGCGACCTTGGATAAGCCGCTGTAATCAGTAACAGTCATGCCGCGACGGCTGTTGTTGACGGGCTTATATGCTTTAATAGCCATTTCGTTTCACTCCTTACTTAAATCATTCCATCGAAGAACTCGATTGTCTTAGAACCCTCTTTGAGAGTTACGACAGCCTTCTTCCAATCGGAAGTATAGCCGACGCTTCTGCCCATTCTCTTCTTTCTTCCGCGAACGCTTACGGTGTTTACCTTAGCCACCTTAACGCCCTTGAAAAGTGTCTCCACCGCCTTCGCGATCTCAACTTTGTTAGCGGACTTCGCAACCTTAAAGGTGTACTTGCCCTGCGCCAGGCACTCCATGCTGTGCTCTGTGATAATGGGCTTGATGATAATATCCTGAGCGGTCTTTTCCATTACGCGTACACCTCCTCAAGCTTCTCCACCGCGCCCTTAACTATAACGAACTTGTCGCAGTTAAGAATATCGTAAACATTGAGAGTGTTTGCCTGTGTGGTCTTAACGCCCTGAATGTTAGCCGCGGATTTGATAACCTTGCTGTCAACGCTGTCGAGAACGATGAGAGTTTTCTTCTCCGCTCCCAGAGCCTTCAGCATTGCAACCATTGTCTTGGTCTTGAACTCGTCGGTCTTGATAGCGTCAACCACTACCATCTCGTTCTCGCTTACCTTGCTGGAAAGCGCGGACAGCATAGCGAGCCTCTTGACCTTCTTATTAAGAGTAAATCTGTAGGAACGGGGCTTCGGTCCGAGCGCTACGCCGCCGTGTCTCCACTGAGGCGCTCTCGTGGAACCCTGTCTTGCATGACCTGTTCCTTTTTGTCTCCAGGGCTTTCTGCCGCCGCCGCTTACCTCTGTTCTGGTAAGAGTGGACTGTGTGCCCTGACGCTGATTTGCGAGATAATTCACAACAGCGGAGTGCATAGCGGTTTTGTTAGGCTCGATGCCAAACACTGCGTCGTTAAGCTCAATTTCGGAAACGACCTTGCCCGCCATATCTACTACGTTTATCTTTGACATGATGGTGTCCTCCCCTCTTATGCTTTCACTGCGTCGCAGATGGTAACTACGCCGCCCTTAGGCCCGGGAACAGCGCCCTTTACGGCAATAAGGTTGTTTTCGGTATCAACCTTAACTACCACAAGATTCTGAACCGTTACTTTCTCCGCGCCCAGGTGACCCGCCATTTTCTTGCCCTTGAATATTCTCGAAGGGCTGGAGCAGGCGCCCATAGAGCCCGCTTCTCTCGCAACGGGACCCGTGCCGTGCGACTCTCTGAGCCTGTGCTGATTGTGACGCTTTATCGCGCCCGCGTAGCCTTTTCCCTTGCTTACGCCCGCAACGTCGATAACGTCGCCCTCGGCGAAAACATCCGCCTTGATAATATCGCCGGTGTTGAAGCCGGAGATATCGTCGAAGCGAAACTCCTTAAGAGTCTTTTTCAGCGCTACGTCATTTTTCTTGAAGTGACCCGCCTCGGGCTTGTTCACGTGCTTGGGAGAAACATCTCCGAAGCCGAGCTGAACAGCCTCATAGCCGTCGTTTTCGGTTGTCTTTTTCTGTACAACAACGCAGGGACCCGCTTCGATAACGGTTACGGGAACGACCTTGCCTGCCTCGTCGAAGACCTGCGTCATGCCGATCTTCTTGCCGATAATACCTTTTGTCATTTCGGCTTTTCCTCCTTAATAGGTTATTGGTTGAGGCGAACGCCCCAACATGACCACGCGCCTTACGCGCGATGGTTAGTGGTTGGCTCCATTGGGTGAGCCAACATAACTCCAACGTAATCTATAATCAGATATCCATTGAAATTTCCACGCCTGCGGGCAGCTCCAGATTCTGGAGAGCCTCGATAGTCTTCTGAGAAGGACGGATAACGTCTACAAGGCGCTTGTGAGTTCTGAGCTCGAACTGCTCGCGGGAATCCTTGTACTTGTGTACCGCTCTCAGAATTGTTACCACTTCCTTATCAGTGGGAAGCGGAATGGGACCTGCCACTCTCGCGCCGCCGCGCTTAGCCGCGTCAACGATCTTCGCCGCCGCCGCGTCAACGATGCTGTGCTCGTAGCCCTTGATCCTGATTCTTACCTTTTCATTAGATGCCATGATTTTTCAGCCCTTTCTTAAACTTGTTTGTGCCGGCGAAAGCCTGTTTGAAAAATCCACTGTGCCGTGTGTTTCGTTTTACCCGCCGCATATTCGTTAGTTATTCGGATCATTCCGAACACTTTAACGCTGTTAGGAGGGAATGTGTCACACGTTTTCTGTAAATCTCCCGCCCGATTTTAAATCGGACATACTCCGTCGAAATTACCACGCGGTGCGTGCAACCTCCGACATCATCGCCATGCTCTTTCGCAGCCGCACGAGCGCCAGCCCGCACAGCCGCCAAAGATTATTTTACCACACATAACAAATAATTTCAAGGGCAATGCTAAAAAAATCCCAATCGCCGCAGAGAATTTTTTGCGGATTTCAGCAAGATTTTTGTGCAGATTTCACAAAGCAAAGCACATTCAAGCGTGCAATTGTGGGACAAGCTCAGAATCCCTCTATATATAGAGCCTATCAGCTTTTCGGTTGTGCCACCCCCCTTGAAACTCCCGCGCGTAGCGCCGCAATCAGCGTAAGCGGGGCGCTAAGGGAACTTGGGGAAAACAAGAGTTTTCACCCCAGACTGTATATAAAGTGCTGACGAGTAGCAAATTATTTAAATGCGAATTTTCCGCACCACTCCACCCGCCTTCGGCGGGTTCCGTTAGCCTCGATTTAAAAGC
>CAMWLH010000014.1 GCA_947175045.1 uncultured Clostridia bacterium
TTGCGAAAAATTCCTGCGTCATTATTACGTCGCTATAACTTTTTATACAGACTGGGGGCTGCAAATTCACTTGCAGCCCTCGACATTTTATTTCTTACTCCCCGCTGCCAGCCTGAACAGCTCTATGCAGACCTTGCCGCCGATCAGGCGCTCCTCGGCGCTTTCTTTGTCAAACCATTCCGCGCTGTCCACCTCGCGTGAGAGTGAAAAATCCCCGTGCTCGACCGTTACCTCAAAGCCTGCCATAAGATTATCGTCGCGCTCGAAATAGTAGCTCTCTAAATATTTCACGGACTTCACCTTCAGCCCGATTTCTTCCTCGACCTCCCGCGCGGCGGCAGACTCGAGAGTTTCCCCGCGCTGAACGTACCCCGCCACAAAGACGTACCGCTCTGAAACATACCCTTGCTTAATCAGCGCGAATTGCCCCGCGCCGTCCGTCACCAAGCATATTACGCAAGGGTAAGAGAAGCTGAAAAAGGGGCGCGAGCAGCTTCCGCAGAACGGCACGCTGCCCTCGTCGCCTATCTCCTTTAAAATCAGTTTTTCCCCGCATTGGGGGCAGTGCTTGAATATCATTTTGTATCTCCTTTATGTCATAGTTATTCCGCGTTATTGAATTTTTATACAGATCGCTGCTTACGGTCAATGTGCTCGGAAAGCTCCGCTTTGCCCTTTTCATAGCTCTCCCTCACCTCGCTCAGAAGAGCCTTGTAAAACTCCTCCGCGTGGCTTCGTCTGCGTTGCGCAAGCTCTCTGCCTTTTTGAGTGTAAAATTTATCGCAGAGCTTCTCCAGCTTGAATTTGTACTCCTTGAAAAATGACGGCTCGGTATCGTTTTCGCCGTCGGAGACCGAGCCGTCTGGCAGCAGGCTGTAGATCGGCTCTCCAACCGTCCCGCGGTAAACGAGAGTGCGCGCTATCCCGAGCGCTCCCGCCACGTCCAGCTTGTCGGCGTCAAACAGAATTTTTGCCTCAATGCTTTGCGGCGGTTCGCTTTTTCTGTACCTGTGGGAGCGGATACAGTGCCGCACCTTTTCCGCGAAATCCGCGTCAAAACCGTTTCCCGTAAGGAACGCATAAGCCATATCCCCGCCCGCCAGAGCGTGGCACACCGAGGGATCGCGAAGCTGTTCGCCCCGCCCTATATCGTGCAGCAGGCAAGCCGTTATCAGGATATCGTGATCGACATCGCCCTCTGTTTTCGCGATCTCCAGCGCGTTGTACAGAACGCGGTAAACGTGCTCTTTGTCGTGGGCGCTGTCCTCCATTCGGGATACCATATAATTTTCTATCAAAGAATAGGTTTTTCTGTCCATGATCTTCCTTTCCGTGCGCTGGGGCTATTCGATAGTGTAGCTGAAATCGGATATATCCGCGCACCTTAGCGCTTCAGACGGTATTTCAATAATGCTGTAACCGCCGCCTTGGCACTCCGTTTCCTCAAGAACCATACGCGGATGGTTGGTTTCCGTATCCACGGATACCGCTTTGACTTCAAGTCGATTTTGGCTCTTTATCCCAAACACCGTCGCGTCATGGAAAATCCGCAGATCGTCAAACGATTCGCTGTAACGCTCCCTATCCTCCTCGGAATATATGACGAATTTTTCTTCGTCTAATTCCGCGCCCTCTTTCAGCCGCGCCGTATCACAGTAAATGTCGCCGATATCAATGCTTCGCGGATAAAACGTCCCCAGAAGATAAAAGTCGCCCGGGCTTTCGGTGTACGGATTGTCAAGGAAGCTCACGTCAAAATTTTCATCACACAAGACAAAAAAGTGGTTCTCACCGCCGTTTTCCTCAAACGGCGCGCACAGTATCCCGCCGTATCGTGAGACAGGCTGACCGTCCCTGAATAGCGTACAGCTTTTATCATCGCCGTAAATTTGGGGGCTTATCATGTAAACAGCGCCGTCCTCGTCATATCTGAAAATATAAAGACCGCCGCACGTTGCTCCGCTTGAAAAACCGTCGGTGGGAAACCACGCATTACAAACTGCATCGTCCCACAGCGGAACGGCGGAGCAAAGCTCCCTGTCGGTCATATCAAGCGCGCGTAACTCCTTTACGTCCTCCGCCGCTATATAGTTGGTGATACCGCCGTCTATTCCACCTTGGTCAACGCGCATATCCGCCGTGAGCTTTACCGCTTCGCCGAGCCGGGGGGCGTACTCCTCGGGAAAAACAAAATGCTCATAAAGCACGGTCCCGAATTTTCCGTCGTCCTTATCCCCGTAAGCCGCCAGATAAAGACTCTCGCCATAGCGCTCCCCATATCTGAGCAGGGTGACTTCACGGTCATAATACAGCAAGGTGGTCATACCGTCGCGAACGTTGGGCGGGTCTCGGTGAAGAACGATATAGTCGGGCTTGGACGTATCGGCGCGGCAGCCCGATATTAAAATAACTAACATGAGAGAAACCGAAAACAGCTTTTTCATAACGCTTACCTCCATTTTATATATAATACCCGAAAAGGGAATAAAAGGCTGCAAGGCTATGAAATTTATGATCGCTTAATTACCGTCGGGCGTATTAACAGAGCCACGCTTTATCTCCTCGCGCATAATTAGCGCCGCGGGCAGCGCGCAGAGCGTTCCGAAATCCGCGTACAGCGCGATATCCTCAATGCGAAACCTCACCGCGGACAGGGCGGGATAAAAATAAAATTCGCCCGCGCCCGCCGCGGTCAGAGCAGCGCAGGATATTCCGCATACCGCAATTATGACAAGCAGGAAAATATCGCGGTTCGTAAGGCGGTAGCTTGAATAGAACCCGCGCCTGCCCGTGCCGTAGCCGCGCGACTTCATGGAATCCGCGGCGGACATGGCTTCCTCGGAGGAATAGCTGAGTGCGGCGGAAAAAGCTCCGAGATAGTCTCCGACGGAGCTTGCGCGGCGAGCCTTGGCGAACTCCGCCGTGCGGCTTATAAAAAGCGGCACAAAGCGTATTGCGCAGCTTAAGACCAGCCCCGCGGCGGGGAAGACGCTCCCGAAAATCCAGATATATTTGTCGCTTGTCATAAAGCGCACCGCTGAGGCTCCCCAAAGAACGGCGGCAGCCAGCATTACCCCAAAAGCCGCCCCATACAGCAGAGCCTCCAGCGTAAAGGCGGTATCTCCCACGAAAAACAGCGGAGTAGCTCCCTTATGGGAAAAAAGCGGGTTGGTTACCGCGGCAAGCGCCGCCGTCAGAATCAGCCACGCCGCTCCCCGCAGCCGCCCCGACAAAGCCGCCGTGAGCACCGCTCCAAAAAGCGACTCCACTAATATAACGGGATCGCGGCTGAATATCGTCATGCCTATGACCGCAATAAAGTACAGAAAGCAGGGCAGAGGGTGCAGCTTTTCAAGAGTTCGCATATTTCCCCCGATCACTCGTCCGTCTCATCAAAACCGCCTCTTAAAATTGCCGCTATTATTCCCTCACAGCCCGCTTTTATGTCGGAGTAAGTCCGCTCGAAATCCCCCGTATACCACGGGTCGGCGACGTCCTTGTTCCGTTGGGGAGCGCCGATCTCGGCGTAGTCCAGCAGCTTGTATATCTTATGCTCGGGATCTCCCCATAGGCGCAGCATATTACGGAGATTTTCGGCGTCCATTCCCAGCAGCAGGTCGTATTCCTCATAGTCGCTCTTTTTTATCTGCCGCGCCCGCTTGTCGGAGCAGTCTATACCCAGCCGTTTCAGAACCTCTCGTGTTCCCCTGTGCACGGGGTTGCCGAGCTCCTCTGTCGACGTCGCCGCCGAGGCGGTCGTCACTTCGGTTATGCCTCTTTTTTGCAGTAGATCGCGCATTATGTATTCCGCCATGGGACTGCGGCAGATGTTGCCATGGCAGACAAATAAAATTTTGAGCATTGTGGTTTTCCTTTCCGAACATTATCATGCGGCAAGACCGTCCGCTTGAATGATTATACCATATTGTTGAATTTTTTTCAAGTGCTGACAAGGGATTACTAAGACATATCGGTTTTCTGTTAAGGATAAATCAAAAAACGGTAATGACGCGGCTGACGACCGCAATTTTATGCCGAACGACCGTGCGAATATACGGTGGTCTCTTTGAAACGGCGGCTTTGACAGACTAAAAGATTGAGGTATGAAATGATATAGAAAGCATACAATTGTTGATATTGACAATACTGATAATATATGATATAATAAACGCAATAACCGAGAAGTAAAAGCAGCACCCGCAAAGATCAGCGCGAAGCCCGCGCGGAAAATTTTTCAAAATAAGGAGTATAAGATGTCAAGGGAAAAATTACTGCTTGTTTATAATCCGTTTTCGGGGAAGGGCGGTATATTGCGCTTTCTGCCGGATATTATTTCGATATTTACCGCGGAGGGGTATGACGTCACGGCGCACCCTACGGCACGGTCGGGGGATGGGTGCGAATTTATAGCGGAATACGCGGAGGAGTATGATATGGTTTGCTCCTGCGGCGGGGACGGTATGCTTCACGAGCTGTTCAACGGCATGAGAGGGCAGCCTTCGGACAAGCGCTGTGGCTATATTCCCGCGGGAACGATGAACGATTTCGCAAGCTCGCTGAAAATACCGCGCGTTATGACGGAGGCGGCGGATATGATAGCCCGCGGGAATTTCCGCAGGATAGACGCTGGGGTGTTCAATGCTTCGCGGTTCGCGTATGTGGCGGCGTTCGGCGCGTTCACCGAGGTGAGCTACTCCACGGACAGACAGCTCAAGAGCTTTTTCGGCTCCTTTGCTTATTTTCTCGAGGGAATGAAGCTGTTTGATCTCAATTATTTCTCGGAGAAATCCGAGCATCTTGTCATAACCGCCGACGGTGTGAGCATAGAGGGGGAGTTTATTTTCGGTATGGCGGGGAACACCCTTTCCGTGGCGGGTCTTACCAAGATAATCCCCTCAAACGCCGCGATGGACGACGGGCTGCTGGACTGCCTGTTTATTAGGCGTCCGAAAAATCTTGCCGAGCTGGACGGGATACGCAGTGCGGTTCTCGACGAAAACCGCGCGTGTGATAATGTGATAAGGCTGCGCACGGATAAGCTGTGCGTGGAAAGCTCCGAGGCTATGGAGTGGGACTTGGACGGGGAGTACGGAGGCTGCATAACCAAAGCGGAAATTTCCGTGCAGAAGCAGGCTATGCTGCTGGCGGTTCCCGAGGAATTTGGCGGAATGGCGGACTGACATAAGGGCTGATCCGAAATGCGGTTGGTTTAATGCCGATGTTTTTTATTTGCCGTTGCACGTCGAAAAAATAAATTTTTCCACTTGACAAGTGCGGGAAAAGATGTTATAATATGTTCAGAATATTTTAAATGCGCTGATAGGAAACAAAGCCGAAGCGGGGTTTTCAGAGAGCCGTTGGTTGGTGAAAAACGGTAATGCCGCACGGAAATAGCTCCTCCTTGAGCAGAACGGCAGAACGCTTTGCAGCAATTAAGCCGTTACGGGTTCCCCCGTTATCGGGAGGCACATTGTATGATGTGAACGAGCGGGCATTTTTATGCCAACGAGAGTGGTACCGTGGAGTTTTAGGACTTCATCTCTTTTATTTAGGAGATGGGGTCTTTTTTGATTTGAGAGCGGGATTTTTGTGGTATAACGTCCACTCAGTAGGGACACAAAAGTTCAAACAGCGAACCACCCACGCCGCAAAGGGACGCTCGCAAAGCGAAGCGTAGTGGAGCTTTTGCAGCGTTGCGGAAAAATTCAAATTTAAATAAAAGAGGGAAAGATCATGACAAACGCAAACAAATATGAACGCAGATATTTTATGCCGCCGTTCCCCTGTCTGGACTGGACGACAAGGGAATATGTCGAGAAGCCGCCCACCTGGTGCAGCGTCGACCTGCGCGACGGCAATCAGGCGCTTATTATTCCGATGAGCCTGGAGGAAAAGCTGGAATTTTTCGGGTATCTGGTTGAGGTGGGCTTTAAGGAGATCGAGATAGGATTTCCCGCGGCGAGCGACACGGAATACGAGTTCTGCCGCGCGCTTATCGAGCGGAACCTTATCCCCGACGACGTGACGGTTCAGGTGCTCACGCAGTCGCGCGAGCATATAATCAAAAAGACATTCGAGGCGCTGAAGGGCTGCAAAAGCGCCATAGTACATCTTTACAATTCTACCTCGGTAGCGCAGCGCGAGCAGGTGTTCCGTAAGAGCAAGCAGGAGATCACTGACATAGCGGTAACGGGCGCGAAAATGCTCAACGAGTATAAGGAGAAGACACCGGGGAATTTCCGCTTTGAATACTCCCCCGAGAGCTTTACGGGAACCGAGCCGGAATTTGCGGCGGAGATATGCAACGCGGTGATAGATATATGGAAGCCTACCCCCGACAACAAGGTGATAATAAATCTGCCCGTTACGGTGGCGGAGTCCATGTCTCACGTTTACGCGCAGCAGATAGAGTATATGTGCAAAACGCTCCACAACAGGGAGAACGTTATAGTGTCGCTGCACCCGCACAACGACAGGGGCTGCGCGGTAGCCGATACGGAGCTCGGGCTGCTGGCGGGCGCTGACAGAGTGGAGGGAACTCTTTTCGGAAACGGCGAGCGCACGGGAAACGTGGATATAATCACGCTGGCGCTGAATATGTATCTCCACGGCACGGAGCCGCAGCTTGATCTTTCAAATCTGCCCAAGCTCACGGAGGCTTATGAGCGCCTTACGAGAATGAGGGTCTACGAGCGTATGCCGTACAGCGGGCAGCTTGTCTACGCGGCGTTCAGCGGCTCTCACCAGGACGCTATCGCAAAGGGAATGAAGTGGCGTGAGGAAAAGAACACCGAAAAGTGGAACGTTCCCTATATCCCCATAGATCCGCACGACGTGGGGCGCGAATACGAGGGCGACGTTATCCGTATCAATTCCCAGTCGGGAAAGGGCGGTATCGGCTACCTTATGGAGCAGACCTACGGCATCAATATGCCGCCGAAAATGCGGGAGCATTTCGGGTATATCGTCAAGGGAGTGTCCGACAGGGCGCATAAGGAGCTTATGCCAGATGAAATCTACGGTATATTTGAGGAGAATTATCTGCGCCGCGCTCCGTTGGAGCTTGTCGAGGCTCACTATACGCAAGGCGATATGATAACCGCACAGGTGGCGCTTAAGATAAACGGAGAGAAGCGGGTGCTCAGCGGCGAGGGCAACGGCCGCCTTGACGCGGTGTCCAACGCGATAAAGAACGGTCTCGGAATTGATTACCATATCGAGACGTTTACAGAAAACGCTATGGAGCAGTCGTCAAAATCCAAGGCGGCTTCCTACATAGGAATAACCACGCCGACGGGAATAAGCTGGGGCGCGGGCATACATACGGATATCATCACAGCTTCGCTGCGGGCGCTGATATCGGCGATAAACAACTCAAAGCTGATAAATGTGTGAATTGGTGAATAAAATGAATTTACAGGAAATCATTGACGACAGCAAGCGGATAGTTTTCTTTGGCGGTGCGGGAGTTTCCACCGAGAGCGGCATTCCTGATTTCCGCAGCGCGGACGGGCTGTATTCGCAGAAATACAGCTATCCGCCCGAGCAGATAGTCAGCCACAGCTTTTATATGAGTAATACGGAGGAGTTCTATCGGTTTTACAGGGACAGAATGATATTCCCCGACGCTAAGCCAAACGCTGCGCATTTGAAGCTGGCGGAGCTGGAGGAGGCGGGAAAGCTCTCCTGCGTGATAACACAGAATATCGACGGGCTTCACCAAGCGGCAGGCAGCAAAAATGTGGTGGAGCTTCACGGCAGCGTTCACAGAAATTACTGCGAGCGGTGCGGGAAATTCCACCCGCTGTCGGCGGTAACGGAGAGCGCGGGAGTTCCCCATTGTGAGTGCGGAGGTAGAATAAAGCCCGACGTGGTGCTGTACGAGGAGGGGCTCAAGGAGGAAGATATAGTCCGCGCGACAGAGGAAATTGCGGCGGCGGATACGCTGATAATCGGCGGGACATCGCTTGTGGTGTACCCCGCGGCAGGGCTGGTGAGATATTTCGGCGGAAAGCATCTTGTTGTGATAAACAAGTCGGAGATCAGCGCGGATAAGTCCGCGGAGCTGGTGATAAATGACAGTATTGGCAAGGTGATGGAAGGAATAAGGGTCGACAACTAACAGCAGCCCGGAGCCGCGCCGAAAAGCAATGTGCGCATACAGCGACAAAAAGCCCGCGCAGGAAATTTTCCGCAAGCCGCAGTGAAAGCGCAACGGAGCGTAAGCGGAGTGGAGCTTTTACTGCGAGCTGGCACACTCCACTGCGAAGCGGTTGAGTGTGCGGTGCGGAAAATTTCAAATCTAAATAAGGAGAACAGTATGGGGATACAAACCGTAACCTATCAGTGCCCGAATTGCAACGCGGCGCTGGAGTATGACAACAGTCTTGGGAAGTTCCGCTGCTTTTACTGCGACGGGGTATTTGAGGAGCGGGAAATAAAGGATCTGTTCAAGGACAACGAGCAGATGTCGCTTGAGGAGAATGAGGCGGAGCTTACCGCGGAACAGGCGCAGGACGAGGAATTTGCGCAGCAGAGCGCTCTTTACAGCTGTCCGAATTGCGGAGCGGGCGTTATCTGCGACAGCCTTACGGCTTCAACGCGCTGCCATTTCTGCCATACGCCGGTCATATTGTCGGGGCGGCTCTCGGGGGATTTCAAGCCCGACGTCATCATACCGTTCACGACAACGCGGGAGCAGGCGGAAAGCGGGTTCAGCAAGTACATACAGGGGAAATTCCTGCTGCCCAAGGGGTTTAAAGAGAATGCGAGGATAAACAGCATTTCCGCGCTGTACGTTCCCTATTGGCTGAAAAGCGGACTGGTGGATGCGGTAATGTCCGCCACAGGGAAAAAGGTGACAAGCTGGAGCAGAGGGAACACGCGCTATGTCAACACCAAGGTGTATAATGTGGAGCGCGGCATGGAGATGGCGTTCATAAGAGTGCCATGCGACGGGTCGCGGCGAATTGACGACAGCCTTATGGAGAGCATAGAGCCGTTCAATTACGGAGGACTGAAGCCGTTTTCCATGTCCTACCTGTCGGGCTGCGCGGCGGAGAAATACGACGTTCCCAAGCAGGAGGCAGCGCAGCGCATAGATCAGCGTGTGCGCGAGGCAACGGAGCAAATGCTGAAGGAGAACGCAAAGGAATACGGCACGCTTGAAAATGTGCGGATAAATATCACGCCCCGCCGTCAGACCTATGTTTACGCGCTGCTGCCGGTGTGGTTTTTAAATTATACCTATAACGGAAAGGACTACGCATTCGCCATGAATGGGCAGACGGGAACGATGTTCGGGCAGCTTCCCGTGAGCGGGCTGAAAAAGTTCCTTTTCGGCTTGGGGATATTCCTTATCCCAAGCGTGATCCCGCTGCTGGTGACTCTTCTGGGGGTGATACAGCGTGCTTTTTGATAAGGTGAAGAGAGCGTTTGCCGCGCTGACAGCGGTCACGGCGGTGTTCGGGTGCGTGTGGTGCGCGGCGTTTGTGAGTGTTCCCGCGGCGGCGGATTCGATATACAAGGTGGCGCTTGCCGATCTGGATAACTGCATTCCCGACGGGGACGAGGCGGAGCTGATACAATATATGCAGCGGGCGGCGGATAAGATCGAGTGCAATATCGGAGTAGTCATCACCGCCGATCTTAACGGCAAGACCGACGTGCAGTACTCCGAGGGATTTCTTAACGATAATTTCGGCAGGGGGAGCTCCTCCGCGGTGCTTATGCTGCTGAATACCTATGATAATCCCAAATATGACGGCTATTACGATCGGATATCGCTTGACGGGCGCGGGTATGATTATTACGACGATAATGCAAACAGGATATTTGACAGCGTGTACGACGGACTTGACTCGTCGGGGTTCGCGGAGGCGGTAAGGGAATTCTGCGACGCGCTCATAAAGTATAAGGGCAGCTCAGGAGGCGGCTACGCAGGCTCAAGCGGCGATAACGATGGAAGCTACACCATGTATGTGGGCGCGCTGGTGGTAGGTCTGATTTTGTCGCTTATCATAACTAACAACGTTGCGTCAAAATACAAAAGGAAAGCTCCTGTCAGCGCGATGAATTATCTTGATAAAAACAGGACTGCCCTCACAAGAAAAACCGACGTTTTTGTAAGGGAATACACCCGCACCTATACAAATTCAGGCAGCAGCGGCGGTCACGGCGGCGGTGGAGGACACAGCAGTCACGGCGGAAGCCACAGAAGCGGCGGTCACAGCAGCCACAGCGGCCGCCACAGATAAACCTTCTAAAAACAGGAGAAAAATAATGAAGCTCGTAATACAGCGCGTTGAGCGCGCCTGCGTAAAGGTAGGCGGGGAGACCGTCGGAGAGATAGGCGGAGGTCTGCTGGTACTGGCGGGAATAGGCGCGGAGGATACCGAGGCGGACTGCGAACGTCTTGCGGCTAAGCTGGTAAATCTGCGGATATTCTCGGACAGCGAGGGCAAGACAAATCTTTCAATAAAGGACGTTGGGGGGGAACTGCTGGTGATCTCGCAGTTTACTCTATACGCAGACTGCCGCAAGGGCAACCGCCCGAATTTTCTGCTTGCCAAGGAGCCAAAAGAAGCGGAGCGTCTGTATGAATATTTTACGGAGCTATGCCGCAGGGATATCCCGGCTGTGCGAAACGGAGTTTTCGGCGCGGAAATGAAAGTAGAGCTGCTTAACGACGGTCCGTTTACAATAATTCTTGAATGAAGTGCAAAAACCTAACGCAATTTAAATCATATATGTGCCGACCGCCGCACCCATATTAGGTGCGGCGGTCGGCACGCAAAAGGTTGTATGTCGAAAACGGGGATTATTCCGCTTTGAGCTTGAATTTCTCAACCATGCTGTGCATAAGCCGAGACTGGCTTGAAAGCTCCTCGGCGGTAGCCGCGCTTTCCTCGGAGGTAGCCGAGGTGGTCTGAACGACGTCGGATATCATGCCGACTCCCTGCCCGACGCGAAGAATGGACTCCGACTGCTGATTGGAAGCCGCAGAGATACGCTCCAGCATATCCATAACGCCGCTCACGCTGTCGACTGTGCGCGTAAGCGACTGAGCCGCTTCGTCGACCAGCCCCATCCCCTTGCTGACAGCGTTTCTGGAATCATCGATAAGCAGCGACGTGTTCTGAGACGCTTCGGAGGATTTCAGCGCAAGATTGCGCACCTCGTCCGCGACAACCGCAAAGCCCTTGCCCGCTTCTCCCGCGCGCGCCGCTTCAATGGCAGCGTTAAGCGCGAGTATGTTGGTCTGGAACGCGATGTCGTTTATGGTGCTGATGATCGCGCTGATCTTATCGGAGGTGTTGTTTATCTCGCGGATAGCGTCTATCAGCTCCTGCATTTTGTTGTTGCTTTCTTCCATATCAACGCTCGCCTTTTGGGCGTTGCTGTTCGCCGATTGAGCCATCTCCGCGTTGCTCTGTACATTATTGGAAATAGCGCCTATCGTGTCGGCAAGCTCCTTTATAGAATCTGCCTGCTGAGAAGCGCCTTGGCTCAGCGCCTGCGCGCCGTCCGCGACGTGCTCCGCGCCCGTCGCGACCTGCTCCACCGATTCCCTTATCTGATACAGAGTGCTGTTGAGAGAGCTGTGTATCGTTTTTATGGACTGCTCTATATCCGTAAAGTCTCCCTTATAGGAGGCGGTGATATCCTCGGTGAAATCCCCCTCCGCCATTTTGCCGAGATGGTGGGAAACGTCCTTTACCATACCCGTGAGCCCTTTGACGGTCTTGTCCAGCGCCTGAGTCAGGTTTGCCGTTTCGTCCTTGAAGCCGAAGTGAGGCACGGGTGATCCGAGATCGCCCTCCGCCAGCTTTTCAAGGCGCTCCACGCAGCCCCTGATCGGGTCGGATATGGACTTTGCGAGCCTTATCGCCACAATAAGCGACGCCAGTACTACCACGATTATTACAACAATGGTAATTACAAGGCTTTTATCGAGAGATGATTTGAATTCATGCTGGCTGACCTCGATACAGATGCTCCAGTTCTGTTCTCCGTCGATGGGGGCGTAACCGACCAGTTTGTTGTCCCCGAAGAAGTTATATGAGCCGAAGCCCGTTTCCCCACGCACCATACGTTCGTGTACGGCGGCAATGTCCGCAACGGAGGGATCGTTTTTCGCCGCTTCGATCATATTGGTGCCTTCCTCAACGTATATGCTGTTTTCATGCCCGATCATATTTCCGCGGTTGTCGATAACGTAAGCGAAGCCGTTGTCGCCCATGCGAAGATCGACCACTATATCCGTAAGGAAATCCGCGTTGATCGCCCCGTAGACTATCCCGTCAAACTCTCCGTTAGTGATTATCGGCACCTCAAGAATAAATACCATCTGAGAGCCGTCGTTCATAATATCTGTGATATAGGGTTTTAACGTATCCCTGCACGTCACGAAGTAATCCATATCCCCGTAATTGTCGCCGGTGGAAGCCGTTCCCGACCTGTCCATTTTGCCTACGTAAATAAATCCGTTGCGCTCCGCCATATCCGCTGTGATTGCGGCAAGCTCGGCGGAAACAGGATTGGATTCGCGGAAAATATCCATCACGGCGGCTTCCTTTAAGGGAGACCAGTAGTTATCCATCTTCCACTTTACCGCGCTCGCCGCCATTTTAGTGGCGGGACCCACCGTCTTTTCCTGTAAAGAGTCGATCCCGCTCGCGTTCATAAACGCTGTGATCGCTCCGATCAATATCGAGCCTATCAGTACGACCGACAGAATACGAACAAAAATCTTTGATTTGATAGATCTCACAGTTGTTTTCCTCCGTTTTTCATTTTAATAAAACAAAAAGTCAGCAGAAACCGGCTGATAAGACTAATTATAACATATATCCCCATCAAAATCAATATATTTTTGCCGCCGCACAAAAAATTGTGTGATTCCAACTCGGCTCTTATATAAAGCGTTGTATTTGGCATTTGGGCTTTTATGTTGTGCTGACAAGGGGCTTGTATATGCTGATGATAGGCAAGCGATCTGAAATTCACATTCGGAAGCGGTTATTTCATCAGCTCATTTGATAATCGTATAATTTCGGGAGCGAGCTTTGTGCGCTGTCTTTTGGTAACGGCATTATAGAGCGGATAGGCGCAGATAATGCCGATCATTCCGACTATTCCGACGGCTATTCCCGGAATAAACAGATTTCCTCCCCACGCCATGCACATACTCATTCCCGTACCCATGACAAGCGAGCCGATGATACCCACTATCAGCGCGGCGACAGTTCCGGGCTTGGTCACACTTTTGTCCAGTCGGCGCAGCCGTTCCATTACGAAAGCAGACACATACACATTCCTATCCCGAATAGCAGTCCGCCGATCACTCCCAGAGCCAATGTAATAAAGTTTTCTTTTTTCATAATGAATTCCTCCGATCGTTTTGGTGAGCTTATCTCACTTGATGGCTATATTCTACATCATGAATGTTTGAGAAATTTTTGGGAAATGTTTAAGAAATATTAAAGATTTATTCGGACGTTTACATACAGATATTCCCCCTGTTCGTTACGGAAAGGGGGAATCGGTCTTTAGAAAAAGTTTCTGTGGCACAATGCCGCTGTATTTTTATTCGCCCAGCAGCTTTTCGGTGCTTGCGAGCTTAACGCATACACAGAAAATCTCCATTGCGAGCTTAAGCTCGTCGACGGTGGGGTAGGTGGGAGATATTCTTATATTGCTGTCGCGCGGGTCTTTACCGTAGGGGTAGGACGCTCCCGCGCCCGTCATGACCACGCCCGCTTCTTTAGCGAGCCCTACTATACGCTTAGCGCAGCCCTCGAGCGCGTTGAAGCTGATGAAGTATCCGCCCTTGGGGCTGTTCCATTCGCCTATTCCGAGGGGAGCTATCTCCGTTTCGAGAGCAGACAGGACCGCTTCAAACTTGGGTCTTATTATCTTAGCGTGGAGCTTCATGTGTTCCATGATACCGTTCATATCCTTGAAATACTGAACGTGGTGAAGCTGATTCAGTTTATCGTAGCCGATAGTCTGGAACGCGAGCTGGTTCTTGATAAAATCTATATTCGCCTTGCTTGCGGCAATGACTGCGATACCGCTGCCGGGGAAAGAAATCTTTGACGTGGACGCAAACTCTATGACCATATCGGGGCTGCCCGTTTTTTCGCACTCCTCGATTATATTAAGTATCTTGTCCTGATCCTCCGACAAATGGTGTACGCAGTAGGCGTTATCCCAGAGGATACGGAAATCCTTAGCCGCGGGCTTAAGCGCCGCGAAGCGCCTTACCACCTCATCGGAGTAGGAAATGCCCGTGGGGTTGGAGTACATGGGAACGCACCAGATTCCCTTTATGGATTCGTCGGAGCTTACCAGTCTTTCCACCTCGTCCATGTCGGGACCGTCGGGCTTGTAGTCGATAGTGATCATATCTATCCCCAGGGATTCGCATATGGCGAAATGCCTGTCATACCCGGGGGAGGGGCAAAGGAACTTTACCCTATCGTATTTGCACCATGGCTTATCGCTGCCCATAACTCCGAGCTGCAAAGCGCGGATAACATAATCATACATCAGTTGAAGGCTGGAGTTGCCGCCGATAATGATCTGATCGGCAGGAACGCCAAGCATTTCCGAGAAAATAGCCTTTGCTTCGGGAATGCCGTCCAGAAGCCCGTAGTTGCGGCAATCAGTACCGTTTTCCGAAACATATTCGTTTCCGTAGTGATCCATCATTTCCATGGACAGATCAAGCTGGTCGGGGGAGGGCTTTCCGCGGGACATATCCAGTTTGAGACCCTTAGACTTGTACTCGCCGAGCTGCTGCTCCAGCCGCGCCTTTTCCGCGGCGAGCTGCTCCTTATTCATTTCTGTGTAACGCATCGCATTCTACCCTTTCTTTTTTGCGGAGCTTCAAAACCTTTTTTTGCAGAAGCTCTTTTATAAAAGGCGAAATTTTGTTTTTTCGCCGCCTTTATACAGCTCTTTTTACTTTCCGATATATTATATCACATTGATTTGTTTTTTGCAAGTGCTTTTTAGCGTTCTTGCAAAAATATTTTTGCTTTTTATCCAAAATCACCAAATGGGGCAGTAATCTTACATTAAAACTGAAAAATCCTGCCAAAAAATGCGGGCTGTATGTGGACGATAAATCATTTTGGGCGATCAAAGGAGCCGCGCATTCAGTTGTTGATATAAATGATAATTTAGCTTAGAACAACATAATAGCCAAGAAGTCAAAGGGACTTACGCCAAGAACAGCATAACGCCCACGCATGAATTTCCCGCAAGCCGCCGTGGAAGCGCAGCCCGC
>CAMWLH010000015.1 GCA_947175045.1 uncultured Clostridia bacterium
CTTTTACAGAGGCTTGCGAAAAATTTTCCTGCGTGGGCGGAACGTCGCTGTTTGCTTATGTTGCTTTTCCGCGCAAACGACGCTTTGCGTCGTTTGCGCTAGCCTCTCTGTAAAAGCTCCGCTCCACTTCATTCCGCTGCGCTTTTACAGAGGCTTGCGAAAAATTTTCCTGCGTGGGCGGAACGTCGCTGTTTGCGTTGCGTTGCTGCGCGGGCTTTATGTTGAGTTGGGCTTACACCCCTTAATACTACTTTATCCTCTTGATCTTAACCTTGACCGTGGAGTGGCGCGGCGGCTCTGCCGTTGGCTGCGGCGCAGACGCTGTTTCTGCCGAAGCCTGTGATACGTCCGGCAGACGGCTTCCGTCCTGCTGCTCGGCGGATTTATATGCCTGCTCATAAAAATATATCTGCGAATTTAACGGCGCTTCTCCCTCGGAGCGCTCCACATGGCGGTATGACCCGTCCGGACCCTGCTCGCGCGCCTTGACGTTATCCCTCAGCATAATCTCAAACGACTCCGCCACCCTGTCC
The DNA here is from genome assembly GCA_947175045.1 of uncultured Clostridia bacterium. Lineage (GTDB taxonomy): Bacteria > Bacillota > Clostridia > Oscillospirales > Ruminococcaceae > CAG-115. The sequence goes on from CAMWLH010000015.1 coordinate 534, forward strand.
GCCAGACCTCTGTCAAGAATGGGCGCGGCTACCTCTACTCGGCGCTCGGTATTCCTCGTCATAAAATCGGCGCTGGAGATATAAACGCGGCGGCGCTCTCCCTTGCCGAAAATATATATCCTGCTGTGCTCCAGGAATCTCCCCACAATGGAAATCACCCTGATATTCTCCGTGCTTCCCTCAACGCCCGCGACAAGGCAGCATATGCCCCTTAGCACGATCTCGATCTTAACTCCCGCGCGGCTTGCCTCCGCCAGCTTTTCAATAATATCCTTGTCCGTCAGAGAGTTCATCTTTATCCCGATATAACCCCCCGCTCCGTAGGTTATCTCATTATCTATAAACTCCACGATACGGCTTTTCAGCCCCTTGGGAGCCACCAGCAGCTTGTTGGTGCTTTCAACAGTATTCCCAACCATAAGGGCGTTAAACACCACCGACGCGTCCGAGCCGAAATCCCTGTCCGCCGTCATAAGGCAAAGATCGGTATACAGCCGTGAGGTGCGCTCGTTGTAGTTTCCCGTTCCTATCTGCGTGATATAGCTTACACCGTCCCCGTCGCGCAGAGTTATCAGCAGCAGCTTGGAGTGCACCTTAAGCTCCTCCAGACCGTATATTACCGTAACTCCCGCTTCTTCAAGGCGCTTTGACCAGCCGATATTGTTTTCCTCATCGAACCTCGCCCTAAGCTCCACCAGCGCGAGAACATCCTTGCCGTTCTCCGCGGCTCTTATCAGCGCGTTGATTATCTTGCTCGCCCTTGCAACCCGGTAAAGCGTTATTTTGATGGACATTACCTGCGGGTTGTCCGCCGCCTCTTCAAGCAGCTTTATAAACTGATTTATGTTTTCATAGGGGTAATTCAGCAGTATATCCCGCCCGCGAACCTGATCTATAACGGACCTTCCCGTTTCGATGATCGGCGATCTCTGCGGCGTGAGCTGCGGGAAAAACAGCTCGCTCTGCTTCTCCAATCTGCGCTCCAGCGCGGAAAGGAAATCCATATTCAGCGGAGCGTTCTGCGTGAACACAAAATTTTCCTTTACTCCGAGTATTTTTGCGATAGTACCGATCACCTGCGCGGAGGGCTTGCCTTGGAACTCCAGGCGGACCGGGTTGAGCTTTTTGCGCTTTTTTACCAGCTTGCTCATTATATCGCGGAAGTCCATATCATGGTCGAACAGCCCCTCATCGGGCGCTATATCCGCATTTCTCGTCACTCTGAAAATGCAGCGTGAGATAATCTCGAAGTTGCTGAAAACCTGCTTTGCGTAGCGGGAGATAAGCTCCTCGCACAAAATAAATTTTCCAGTTTTGGGCAGGAATATAACTCTTGGCAGATTTTCCGACGCGGGAAGTATACCGAGAGTTATTTTGCCCGCGGGATCGGTTTTTTTTCTTATTGCCGCGCCTATGTATATCTCGCCGCTTTTAAGGAACGGCACGGGGTGCTTTTTGTCGACTACGCCCGTGAACAACAAAGGGCGTATCTCGCGCGTGAAGAATGCCTTGAGGAAAGCGTCCTCCTCGGGGGTGAGTTTATCCTCCGCGAGGTGCTCCACGCCGTATTTTGAAAGCCCGCGCATTATTTCGGCGTAGGCGCTGTCCTTTGTCGGCAGCAGCGCTCTGACCCTCTTGGCTATCGCGCTGAGCTGCTCCTTGGAGGTCATATTGGTTTTATTTTCCCTGTCCTTGGGGTCGAAGCGCGCCTTATCGCTGAGACTGCCGCACCTTATCATAAAAAATTCGTCGAGATTCGAGCAGAATATCTGCACGAACCTCAGCCTTTCAAACAAAGGAGTTTCTCCGTCGCGCGCTTCCTCAAGCACCCTTTCGTTGAATTTGAGCCAAGAAAGCTCTCTGTTGTCATAAAAATTTCTTTCCATACATACAACTCCTTATTTATCGGCTGCCGCAGGCGGCAAATCCGAGTAACGGTCAAGCTATCGCTCATCCGCTAATACCGCGTAATAACAAGCGTCGCATATTCCCATGTTATTCCAATCCGACTGCCTGAGCGTTCCCTCATACTTCATTCCGCACTTTTTCATGACCGCGCCCGAATTCGGATTTCTTGAGTCGTGCCTTGATTCGACGCGGTTTACGCCCACCTCGTCGAAAAGGAAATCGATGACCGCCTTAAGCGCCTCTGACATTATCCCCTTGTGCCACCACGGCTTTCCGATACAATATCCGATATGTGCCTTGCCGACGGGCACGTCTATGGTATTCACCACGGCTATTGAACCGATGGGCTCATCGGAATACTCCCTAAAAACTATCGCCCATTGGTAAAAATCGTCCTTGGCATAATTGCCGACCCAATCGCGCAGAACCGTCTCGCTGACCGAAACGTCCCCGTGAGACGGCCACATAAGGTATTTTGTCACCTCATCGTCGGAAGCCCAGTTTTTATACATTGCGGGCGCGTCGTCCATAGTGAACCGCCGCAGGATAAGACGCTCGGTTTCAATATATACAGTACCCTTATGCTTCATGATTCCTCCGTTTGTGTGATATCAGCAATTTGCCCTGCCGATAGCAGCTTTGACAAAATCGTTAAACAGCGGATGCGGTCTGTTGGGACGGGACTTGAACTCGGGATGGAACTGAACCGCGACAAACCATGGGTGTATGTCTTTGGGAAGCTCAACTATCTCAACCAGCTTGCCATCGGGGGACAGTCCCGCGAATTTCAGTCCCTTTGCCGCGAGCTGCTCTCTGAAAGCGTTGTTGAACTCATAGCGGTGACGGTGGCGCTCATATATCAGCTCCTCGCCGTAGACCTCGCGGGAAATAGTACCCTCGTCCAGCTTGCAGGGATACAGACCCAGACGCATTGTTCCGCCCATCTCAACGCCCTTCTGATCGGGCATGATGTCTATTACATTATAGGGGAACTCGCCGAACTCCGCGGAGTTTGCTCCATCAAGACCGCCGACGTGCCGCGCGAACTCCACTACCGCCATCTGCATTCCCAAGCAAAGCCCGAAATAGGGTATCTTTTTCTCTCGCGCGAAGCGAACCGCTTCGATCTTACCCTCAATGCCCCTGTCGCCGAAGCCGCCGGGAACACATATGCCGTCCAGCCCATTTAAAAGCTCTCCCGCGGTCTCGGGGGTTATCTCCTCGGAATTTATCAGCTTTATGTCAACGTTCGCGCCGTTTGCCGATCCCGCGTGACGTATCGACTCCATAACCGAAATATAAGCGTCGGGCAGCGACACATATTTGCCCACAAGCCCGATAGTAAGCGGCTCAACGGCATTTTCCTGCCGCCTTACCATTTCCTCCCACTCGGTGAGGTCGGGCTTTCTGTCCTCCAGACCGAGGTGATGGCACGCGCAGTGCGCCAATCCCTCTTTTTCAAGCATAAGCGGAACGGCGTACAGCGACGACGCGGTGAGGTTCTGTATAACGTCCTCCTTGCGGACATTGCAGAAGCTCGCCACCTTCGCGCGCATTTCCTCGGGTATCTCCGTCTCGCTTCTCAGCACCAGCACCGTGGGCTGTATTCCTATGGACAGCAGCTCTTTTACGCTGTGCTGGGTGGGTTTTGTTTTAAGCTCGTTGCTGCCGGAAATAAAGGGGAGAAGCGTTACATGGATATACATAACGTTCTCACGCCCGAGCTCGTAGCTCACCTGGCGGATAGCCTCCAGAAAAGGCGTGGACTCGATATCGCCGACGGTGCCGCCTATCTCCGTAATAACAACGTCCGCCGACTCCGCGCCGCTGTTAGCCACGCGGTAGATACGCTCCTTTATCTCGTTGGTGACGTGAGGGATAACCTGCACCGTGCCGCCGAGATAATCCCCGCGGCGTTCCTTGTTGAGCACGTTAAGATAAATTTTTCCCGTGGTGACGTTGCTGTTCACCGACAGGTTTTCGTCAATAAAGCGCTCGTAATGTCCCAGATCGAGGTCTGTTTCCGCGCCGTCGTCGGTCACGAAAACCTCTCCGTGCTGATAGGGGCTCATTGTACCCGGGTCGACATTAAGATACGGGTCGAACTTTTGTATGGTTACCTTATAGCCGCGCATTTTCAGCAATCTTCCCAAAGAAGCCGCGGTAATCCCTTTTCCGAGACCTGACACAACGCCGCCTGTAACAAATATGTATTTTGTAGCCATGAAAATTTTCCTTTCCTTTCAGAAGCAAGAGTCAAGAAGCAAGACTCTACCGTTATTCTACCATATTTAATTCATTATACCACTTTTCGCGGTTTATTTCAAGAGCTATTTCCCGAAATGCGCAAAAAGATGGACAAAAGATAAAAAGGCAAATATAACAAAAGAAAAAGAGGTAAGAATCCGAACTCTTACCTCTAGCTTCTTACCTCTAAATCAAACCGCTCTCTGAACAAGACCCGAGCGCAGGCAGCGAGTGCAGGCGTTTACTCTGCAGGGAGTGCCGTTCACTATCGCTTTAACCTTTTTTACATTCGGCTTATAGGTTCTGTTGCTGCGTCTGTGAGAGTGAGATACCTTGATACCGAAGGATACGCTCTTGCCGCAGATTTCACATTTTGCCATTTTTAGCACCTACCTCTCTTTGTGTAGTTTTTCAGTAACAAGAAACATTATAACACATTCGCCTTGAAATTTCAAGGGTTTTATTTATTTATCTTCATTTTTGTGCAATTTTACCATAACCCCGACCGCTTTCACGCCGATTTTCAGCCGTTTATACTTGCATAGTATACGCCCCGCCCTTTGTCTATCTGCGTTACTTGGTTTTGTATCATAAATGTTTTGTAGTGATTTTCATGTATATACGCAGGGACGTCGTTTATCTGTACCTCTATTGTATAGTTAATGTTTAAATAGCGACCGCCGTCGCGGTCAAAATCGAACAGCCCCGTATAATCTGCGGAGGACGGTGTGTCCTGTCCCCCGGCTATTGCAGCTATACGCTCCATGCCTTCCTGTGTTATAAGCCCGTTTTCGTCCACATAGGGTATACTGTCGAGAGCGCTCTCCGGGCTCTCCTGCTCCCCTGTTTTGGGAGTCATCTCGCGGGAACGCTCCGTTGTTTCATTGTCGGAGTTTTCCGCGGTTTCGGGCGCGGACTGCTCCGCCGTTCCATAGTCAAACTGCTCCAAAACGCTCTCCGAAACGCGGCTTTCGGGAGCTCCCTTGCACCCCGAAAGCAATACCGCTGTCAATACCGAAAATAAATACAAAGACTTTTTCATAAATTATTACCTCATTGTAAGATGTCAATAGATTACAGCACAACAAATCCAAGCTTCTTCTGAACCTTTTGCAGCGTTTTGCGGGTAGTTCTGAACGCCTTTTCTGCGCCCTTTTTCATGCAGTCCTCAAGATACGCCTTGTCCGCGGAAATACGCTTGAATTCCTGCTGCATGGGAGCGAGCTTGTCCGCGACCGCCTCGCCTACCGCCAGTTTGAAATCGCCGTAGCCCCTGCCCTTGAATTCTTCCTCTATCTCCTCAAAGCTCTTGCCCGTCGATGCGGAATATATCGACATAAGATTGATTATCCCGTCCTTGCCCTCGCGCGCGCAGACCTCGGTCTCGCTGTCGGTAACGGCGCGCTTGAACTTCCTTATTATCGTGTCGCGGTCGTCGAGTATCCAGACGGAAGCATTGGGGTTCTCGTCGGATTTGGACATCTTCTTTGTCGGCTCCTGCAGCGACATTATTTTCGCGGTACTCTTAGTGATATAACCCTCGGGCATGGTGAACACGTCGCCGTATATGCCGTTAAATCTCTGCACGATATTCCGCGCAAGCTCCAGATGCTGCATCTGATCCTGCCCGACGGGCACGAGATCCGCCTGATACAGCAGAATATCCGCCGCCATAAGAACGGGATAAGTGAACAGTCCCGCGTTGATATTATCGGGGTGCTTCTGCGACTTATCCTTGAACTGTGTCATTCTCGACAGCTCCCCGAACTGGGTATAGCACGACAGTATCCACGACAGCTCCGCATGATTGGGATTGTGCCCCTGCACGAAAAGCGTGGACTTCTCGGGGTCGAGCCCCATCGCTATCAGCAGCGCGTAGCTCTCCTTTATCTGCGCTCTCAGCTTTGCGGGGTCCTGCCTTACCGTTATCGAGTGCAGATCAACTATGCTATACGTGCAGTCGTACTCCTCCTGGAGCTTTACCCAGTTTGCCATTGCTCCGAAATAATTCCCCAGGTGGGGAGTATTTGTCGGCTGTATGCCGCTGAATATCCTCTTTTTGGTTTCTTCCATGTTTCCTCCTGATTTTTATCAAAATTTGCAGCGCGCTGTGATGCTTTTAAGCAGTGTTGACAAAAATTTGTTTTTTATGTTGACGAGAATTAAATGATTTAAAAGAATTTCAAAATTCCCGCAAGCACGTTCCGCTCACTGCGTTCGCTTCACGTGATTGCGCGAACCGGATATATCAATCCCCGGACGGGATTGATATCGAATTTTCTGCGAAAATTCCGACTCTTTTTGAAATTCCGCTGCGTGGGCGAAACGCTGCTCTCTGCGAGCATTGCTTTTATGCGTGGGCGATTTGCCGACATCTTCTTTCAGAGCCCCAACTGTCTTGCGACACTGCCCAATATCTTAACGCCCTGATCTATCTGCTCGTCCGTGGGAGTGCTGAAATTCATTCTGAACGACCTGCTCACGGCGCTCTCGTCCGCGGCAAACGCGCTGCCCGGAACTACCGCCACCTTATTCCTCACCGCCTCGGCGCAGAACACGTTCATATCCTGCCCCTCAGGGAGCGTTCCCCAGATAAACAGTCCGCCCTGCGGCTCCGTAAGCGTTATGCTCTCGGGGAGCTCGCGGCGCAGTCCGTCTCTCATCCGCAAGTATTTCGCCCTGTAAATGCCGCGCAGCCGCTCCAGGTGCTCCCCGAAATCCACCTCTTTCAAGAACCGATATGTAAGCATCTGCGCCCATATGTTGGTATGCACCGTGCTGGTCTGCAAGCCGACTACCGCTTTCTTTACTATCTCCTCGCCGCCCAGCAGATACCCCACTCTCAGCCCCGGGGCGAGCACCTTTGAAAACGTACCCGCGTACAGCACAACGCCCTCGTCGTCCAGCTCCTTTATCGACGGCACGTTATCTCCCTCAAACCTCAGATCGCCGTAAGGGTTATCCTCTAAAATATACACGCCGTACTTTTTCGCCAGCGCCAGCATTTCACGGCGGCGCTTAAGCGTTGACGTAAGCCCCGTGGGATTCTGAAAATTCGGTATAGTGTATATCAGCTTCGCGGTCGGATTGGCTTTCAGAGCCGCCTCCAGCCCCTCCGCGCTCATGCCCTCTCCGTCCATCGGCACTCCCGCAAGACGTACTCCGTAAGAGCGAAAAGCGTTCAACGACCCTATAAACGCGGGATCTTCGCAAATTATCACGTCGCCCTCATTAAGCAATATTTTCGCCGTGGTCTCAATAGCCTGCTGCGCCCCCGCGGTCACTACCACCATATCGCCCGCGTTGAACAAGCCCTTTTTGGCAAGATCATCTTTGAGCCGCCCGCGCAGCGGTGCGTAGCCCTCCGTCACCGAGTACTGCAGCGCGTTTATCGGCTCCTCCGCCAGAATTTGCGCCGAGAGCTTCTCCACCGTCTTTACGGGGAACGCCTCCGGCGCGGGATTCCCCGCCGCAAAGCTGATAACCTCGGGGTCTGCCGTGAACTTCAATATCTCCCTTATCGCCGAGGGCTGAAGCCCCGACACTCTGTCCGAAAACGGTTTTAGCATCTTCATGTATCTCCTAATCCATAAAAATCGCAGCGCGCGGTAATGCTTTTAGGCAGTGTTGACAAGGAGCCGTTTATATGTTTATATATGTTGACGAGAAGTAAATGATTTAAAAGAATTTTCCGCACCGCTGCCAACGACGCCTTGCGTCGTTGGCGCTAGCCCGCCGTAAAAGCTCCGTTTCACTCCGCTTTCACGGCGGCTTGCGGAAAATTCATGCGTGGGCTTTATGTCGCTCTTTATCTGTGTTGCTTTGCTGCGTGGGCGCAGCGTTTCTCTATTTACTGCGCGGGCTGTCCGATCATTAATTCATAAGCTCCTGCGCCAGAGCCTCGACCTGCGCGGTGCTCTCCGCGTTCAGCGCGGACTTGATAGTTACAGTGGTATCCGTGAACGTTATATTCTTGCTCTTTTCAAACGCCGCCTTGATGACCTTTGCCGCCATAGGCGCCCAGCTTCCGTTCTCTATGATTCCGACAGTCCTGTTCTGATAATTCCGCTCGGTCAAATGCGCAATAAACTCCCTCATAAACGGGAATATTTCCGCATTATAAGTCGTAGTCGCGAGAACCAGCTTTCCGTAACGGAACGCGTCACCGACCGCATCCGCCATATCCTCACGCGCAAGGTCTGTAACCACGACATTGGGGCAGCCCTTTTCCCGGAGCTTTTCCTCCAGCAGCATAACCGCCTTTTTTGTATTGCCGTACACCGAGGTATACGCTATCACTACGCCCTCCGACTCAACGCCGTATCCCGACCATGTATTGTACAAGCCCAGATAATATTCAAGATTTTCCGTCAGCACGGGACCGTGCAGCGGGCATATCGTTCGTATATCCAGCGCCGCCGCTTTTTTCAGCAGCGCCTGAACCTGCGCGCCGTATTTTCCGACGATACCGATATAATAGCGCCTTGCCTCGCACGCCCAATCCTCGTCGACGTCCAGAGCGCCGAATTTACCGAAAGCGTCCGCGGAAAATAATACTTTATCAGCATCGTCATATGTCAAAACGACCTCGGGCCAATGCACCATAGGCGCGGTGACAAATGTGAGCGTATGCTTTCCGAGCGATAACGTATCTTTCTCCCCCACGACCTCCTGCTTGTCCGCATAGTCCGTGCCAAAAAACTGCCCCATCATCTCAAACGCCTTTTTTGATGCGGCTATCTTCGCATCGGGATAGGCTTCGACAAATCTCGCGATATTAGCGGAATGATCGGGCTCCATATGCTGAACCACCAGATAATCGGGCTTTCTGCCGCCGAGAGCCTCTGAGAGATTTTTCAGCCACTCGTCCCCGAAGTTCCTGTCCACCGTATCCATTACTGCGATTTTCTCATCGAGTATCACATACGAATTGTACGCCATGCCGTTGGGTACGGCGTACTGTCCCTCAAAAAGATCTAACTTGTGGTCGTTGACTCCCACATACCTAATATCCTCCGAAACGTTCATGTGTTTATCCTCCTTACGATCCTGCGGCTGTATCTGTTTTCATACCGCGGAGCGATTCTATATATCAAATATTATACTACTAACACGCCCCGTTGTCAAGATAGAAAGTATTCACTTATCCGCCCCGACCGCATAAAATATTACAGACGGCGTGATACGCCGCCAAAAACAGAAACATAATACTCCGCACCCAAATGTCAAAAAGAGTCGGAATTTACACAGAAAATTCCGACCGGTTCACGCATTATATTTGTAAATCGCAATGTTGACGCGTGAATTTCCAAAAGGTTCCGCAAGGGAGATAAGAATATGAACAAATTTCTTTTTATAGGCGGCGACAAGCGAATGGAGTACGCCGCGGACTATATATCAAGGGTATATCCCGTTGACAGGTTCAATGGCGGAGATATGCCCGAGGGAAGATATGAATACATCGTCCTGCCGCTGCCCGTCAGCCGTGACGGAGCCCACATAAACGCTCCGCTTTCCGAAAAGCCGCTGCCATTTGAGCTTATATCTCAGTACGCGGCGGAAAACGCGGTGGTTTTCTGCGGAGGCGCCAACAGCGCGGTCGATGAAATCTGCCGCGAAATGGGTCTGAAATGCATAAATTATTTTGCCAGCGAGCCGCTAACGCTTAAAAATGCCGTACTTACAGCCGAATCCGCCGCGGCTATACTGGCGGACAGCAACGATTCCTCGCTGCTCGGTTCAAGTGTGGTTATCACGGGCGGCGGACGCGTCGCAGTCTACACGGCGCGCCTTCTGAAGGCTTTCGGAGCCTCCGTCACACTTTGCGCCAGAAGTGCGGAGCAGCGAGCTAAAGCGGAGCTGGACGGTTTTTGGGCGGCGGACATAGAAGAGCTGTCCGCCGTCTGCGGAAAGGCGGATTTTGTGATCAACACCGTTCCCGCGGAGCTTTTTGATACGGGGGTATTCTCCTCCATGAAACGCGGCGCGGTTTATCTCGAGCTTGCCTCGCTCCCGCCCGAGCCTTACAGAAGCCTCGCGGAGCAGCACAGGGTGAAGTATATCCACGCCCCGGGGCTGCCCGGAAAGTACTCCCCCAAAACCGCGGGGGAGATCATCGCCGAAACAATACTTGCAAATGCGGACGATCCGCGTTTATTTTAGTTTACTTAAGTTTACCCGATATATTCACGAAAGGAAAATCATTATGAGCGATATACAGAAGCTATCGGGATTAAGGGTAGGTTTCGCTGTGTGCGGCTCGTTCTGTACGTTCTCACGCGCGTTCGAGCAGCTCGAGCAGCTCTCGGCGCTGGGCTGCGAGCTTACCCCGATAATGTCCCACAATGCCTACGCTCTTGACACCCGCTTCGGCGCGGCGCAGGAGCACGCGGCAAGATTATATGAGATCACAGGCAGGACGGTTCTTCACGACATCACCGCCACCGAGCCCGTAGGCCCCAAAAAGATGTTCGACGTGCTGGTGGTAGCTCCCTGCACGGGGAACACGCTGGCAAAGCTGGCTCTCGGGATAACCGATACCCCCGTCTGCATGGCGGTCAAGAGCCACCTGCGCAATCAGCGCCCCGTAGTTATAGCCGTTTCCACCAACGACGCGCTGTCGGGCTCCGCCAAGAACATAGGCACCCTGCGCAACTACAAGAATTTCTACTTCGTCCCCGTGCAGCAGGACGACTGTGTGGGCAAGCCCTTTTCCATGGTAGCGGACTTCTCAAAAATTCCCCAGACCATCGCCGAAGCCATAGAAGGGCGGCAGATACAACCCATGCTCGTTACCCGATAACACTTACCTCCGTAATGAAATAAGCCCCGATAGCCTTCGGCGTTTTATTCGCCGAGGGGTCGGGGCTTATATATTAACTCTGCGGTGCGGACTGTGGCTTTCCTCTGCCGCGGAGATAATTTTTTATTCTTCGTTCGCCGTTGTTTCCTCCAGCGCTTCCGCATTTTTGCGCGGTATCTTGTTAAGCAGTCTGTTTAGCGGCGTGAAGAGCACTATTGCCACCGACAGCAGAACTGTCCCCACCGCTATTCCCGCGAACAGTACGCCGCGGACCACACTTCCCTTTTTGCCTTCCATGTGCGCCTCCTTATTTTGATCTGAAATTTTCCGCACCGCACACTCAACCGCTGCGCGGTTGAGTGTGCTATCTCGCCGCAAAAGCTCCGTTTCGCTGCGCTCAACTCCGCTTTCACGGCGGATTGCGGAAAATTTCCTGCGCGGGCGTTACGTTGCTCTTTTTTTAGCGCTGCTTTGCTGTGTGAGCTTTATGGTCGCTCTTTGCGGTCATTGCTTTTCCGCATGAACCTTTGAACCTTGCGTTGATTTTTTGGTATAATAATGTCGGGACGGCTCGGAGAAAACAAATTAAATTTATACGGCAGTATTGCCCTGATTAACCAAACCCTTTATGCCCTGAAAATTTCGCCGCCCCGAACATTACACGCTTTTTGTAGCGCTCAGCGCCCTGCGGCTCGGAACGCTCATATATGGGGAAATGATGAAGATCATGCCTGCGCGGCTGTTACAACTCCGCTGGTGAGGTTGATGTTGAGCTTATGCTTGTTCTCCCCGCCGAACTCTCCCGAGGTTCCCTTGCCGAGATTTACAAAGCTGCCGCGCTCGTTTCCTATATCGGTCTTTACCGTGCCCGATATCCCGCCGAAGCTGATATCCAGACCCGAATCCTTTGGCAGCGTGAGATTTACCGAGCCGCTTATCGCGCTTACGTCCAGGTCGGCGTTCCACTCGGAATAGCTCACGTCCACCGTTCCCGATGTGACCGCCACCTTGCCCGCGCCGCTCGCGCCGCTGTATGCCGTCCTCCCCGAAACCGAGTGAAGACTGAACTTCTCCGCTTTATAATCAACTACCTTAGCGTTGCCCGATACCGTGCAGGTATGCAGCGATTTCGCGGGTTTGTCTGTGGGATTTGTGAGCGTGATATTTCCCGACGCGGACTGTATGGTTATATTCTCAAAATAGGCGTTGATGTTTATCTCACCCGAGGCGGTGTTCAGATCGAAATCCCGCGCCGTAACACCCTCTATCTCCGCGCCGCCGGAAGCGGTGTTCACCGCCAGCTTTTCAAAGCACCTTTCGGGCAGATAAACCGTGATGGAATATCCCTCCGTGGGCTTGCTGCCGAAAATGCTCAGTGACAATTTTTCCTTCAGCGACAGCGTTTTTCCGCTTATCGTCGCGGCAAACTCGGGGGTGTCGCGGGGATTGTCGTATTCCGCGACGATAGCCTCCTCCCCGTGGCGCTTTACTATTATTTTAGCGCCTATCGAACCTATCTCCACTCTGTCTATCTCATTTGGGAACCTGTAGATCTGCTTATCCATAATATACTCCTTTCAAAAGTGCGCTCAGCCCTGTGCGTAGCCCGATACCGACGCCGAAAAAGAGGGCGCTTCGGGGGCTTTCGGGGCGCTCGGCGCTTCGGGTGCCTGCGGAACCTCGGGGGCCTCTATAAGCACCGTGTCACCGCTGATAACTATCGGCGCCGCCCCCTCAATCGCCACGACAGTCGTATCCGCCGCGCGCTCGTCCGTAACTATCGCGAAATCTATCGGCGGCACCTCGGACACGGTCACCTCCGTCTCCGGATAGATTTCGGAAATGCTCACCTGACCGGAATTGAGGTCGACAGACATTAAATTTTCACCGCCGCCTATTGTGACGCTGTCGCCGTCGCGCAGCCTGGAATAATGATCCGCAGTGACGACATACACGCTGCCCGAGTTGATATCCGCGTCAACTCTCATGGAGGAGTTTTGCGGAACATAAATATCCACCGTGCCGCTGTTCATTGAAATGTCGCAGTTTCCGTCAAAGGCGTCAAAGCCGATGGCGCCGCTTCCGCTGTTTATCTCAAGCTCGCCGTCGCCCGAAAGCCCGAATATCTCATATCTTCCGGAATTTATGTCGATGCTGTATTCCATTGTTTTAGCACCATTAGCCTGTATATACCCCGAGCCTACGGTGATATCCAGGTTATCGGAGGTAAAGTCGCTGTCGTTGAAAAAGCTCATACTGCCCGAGCCGAGATAAAAGCTGTTGCTTGCGGCGTTTACATTGACGACCTCCAGGCTGCCCGAGCCCATTGTCACATCAAGGCAGTGGTACACCTGCGGAGGAACGATTATATCAAGACGGCTGCCTCCGAATATATTCTCAAAGCCCTCTCCCGTTCTGATAGCCTCAAACAGTCTGTCAAGATAGTCAAACCCGAAATTGATAAACTTGAAGCTCTCATCGATGGAAATGACAAGGGTGTCCCCCAACAGCTCGGTGCGGATATCGGTGCTGTCGCCGCTGATGCGGCTTGCATTGAAATAGGTGGTATAGTCTCCCTCCTGACCGGAGATAAGCGTTACATTGTACGCTCCGATATCAAGGCGTATGTCGGAGTAGCTATCGTAAAGCTCCCAGCTTGATATGTCGCTGCCCCCGTCCACAATTCCGTAGTCGATGTACTCCACCTCCGAGCCAACGTCATCATAATATGTGCCGTAGCCCGTTCCCAGCACCGCCGCGGAGATACCGAAGGCAATAAAGGAGAATATACACAGCGGGATAAATATCCCGAATAATTTTTTTAACATTATTATCGCCTCCTTACAGGTCGTACAAAGCCTTGACGTGCATAAGCACGATATGCTTCACGAGCTTTATTATTCCCTTTACCAACAGTATGCCCAGAAGCAGCAGTATAACTCCGAGCGAGATCATCGCGATACCGTAGAAAACACGGCTTATTATATGATATGAACCAAGCCCCACGAACAGACCGTTCAGCCCGTGCATCACACACCAGCCGAAGCCGCCTAAGCCTACCTCCACCGCGACAGACCCCAACAGAGCTATTAACCAAGACCACACGAACAGATCCAGACAAATACAGCCGAACAGCTTTCCGAAGCTTGGATTCATCGGCATTCCCTTTACGTCCTTGAAACTAAAGCCCTTGCCCGCGCCCGCTTTCGTGCCGTACTGCGGGGGTATCTCCCCGCGGCGGTCGGTGGAATTGTACTCCCTCGCCTCGTCGGTGGGGCGCGGTACGGCGGTCTCGGGCTGACCGTTGTGGTACGCCTGATGCGTCTGATGAGCGTTGCGCGCGTTTTCCGCGGCGGCTTTCACCTTATCCGCAACAACTCCGCTCGCGTTCTTTGCCGCCTCGGCGGCGTTTCTGCCCGCTGTTTTCACCGCGTCGGCGGAGAATGCCTCGCCTATCGCGTGACCCGCAGCTTTGGCGGCTTCGCCTATCGCTCTGCCCGCCGCTCCGAAAGCGTCCCCGAGGGACTGATTGGGCTGCCCCGTCTGCCCTGCCTGACCCGCCTGTGCGCTGTTATCGGCTGTGCCGCCTGCTCCTGCGTTGGCAGCGTTTGTGTTTGTGCCGGCATTTCCCTCGGCGCTCTGCGTGCCGCCCGCGGACTGAGACTGCGCGTTGGGGTATATCTCGGCGCTCAGATGCTGCGGGGTATATT
>CAMWLH010000016.1 GCA_947175045.1 uncultured Clostridia bacterium
ACACCGCGGGCAAAAACGCTCCTGCGGATAAGCCTATTTTTATTTTACTATATTTTCACGAAAATGTCAAGGGTAAAGAGCTATTTTTTTTACCAAAATGCACATATTTTTATTCCATAAACGGCATAATTCGATAAAAAGCAAAATCCCCCTCGCCGAAGCGAGGGGGACGTCGTTTTTACCTATCAGGCATAGAAGTTAAGCAGCGAACCCATGCTGAAAGCATAAGTCGGCATGCTCAAAGCGTTGTAGGTCAGCATTCCCTTGCCGTTTGACAGGGAGCCTATCTGCTGAGCCTTCTGCGATATCTTGTTGGAGAAGCCGTAATTCCCGCCGAAGGTAGTCTTGATATCCATAGTTGAAACTTTGTCTCCAAGACTTTCCTTGTCAAAGGTCAGCTTGTTGTCGCTGCCCAACGAGAACCCTGCGCGCTCCAGCGATCCGCGGTAGACCTTTGCTGCGTTCACCGTCATAACGCCCTTTTGCAGCACCGACGAGCTGTCGGAATTGCTTACGTTTTCCAGCATTCCGTTATAGCTTTCCGCGAAATTCTGCGCCAGCTTTGCGTACTCGTCCTGATTATACTCGCCGCCGTAGCTGAGCTTGTTCGCGAAGTCGGTCATATCGTCCGCCGCGCTTTTAGCTTCCGAGGTGGAGGCTCTGAGCGCTACGGTGCCGTTTGCGCTGTCGGCGATGCCGGAAAGATCCTTGTAGAGGTTGGAATACTGCGCTTTTGCGTTTGGGTTCTTGTTGTTGAGCGGGGTATTCGTCAGCCTGTTAAGATTTTTCAGCTCCGACCTGGAGGCTATCTTGCGGGTCAGACCGCTCAGCCCCGTGCGGTTACTGTAATTTGTCATCGCCTTAGCCATCATCAGCTGCGTTGAAGCCATATTGCCTACTGTTGCCATAAAAACACCTCCTGATTTAAATGAAAATTTTCGCGGCCCGCCCGCTACGGCTCACTTCGCGAGGTTTTGCGCGAAACGCCGCAAAATACCATAAGCGACGCGACCGTTGCGCAAAACTCGGCTATGTTGCGCCGCGTCAGGCTCTCGCGGAAATTTTTCCGGCGTGGGCTTTACGTTACTCTTTGCTTGCGTTGCTTTGCCGTGTGAGTATCGTGTTGCTCTCTGCAAGGGTTGCCTTTTCACTTGAACACCGCGCCGCGCTTTGTGTGCCGTTTTGCTGTTCGGGCGTTATGCCGCTATATAAAGCGAAACATTTCAGCTCGCTTTTCTGACAATTGCTATGGGAGTCTGTAACAGACCCTGGTCAAGGGGATTGTCTCTGAACACCTGTGTCGCGAATTTCTCCAGGTCGTCATCCTTTCTGGACTTGCCCAGCACGTTTAGCCCGATATCGTTCGCGTCGATTATCACCACGTCTACCCCCGTGTAGTCCATCAGGTGCTTTGCCGCCTCGTCGGGCTTGTCGGGAGCCATCTTCGCGTAATGATCGTAGGGCGGAACGTTATCCTTGCTGGGACCGTCTATCGCGCGGGCTTTCATACCGCATATGTTGTAAAACACCCCGCGCTTTCCGAACAGCTTTCCTATTCCCGCGCAAATAGCCGCGAAAATGACCTTGATCCTGCCCACGTCGCGTATGCACAGCTCCATTGACTGGGGAGCCGCAAGCCCTACTCCGTAGCTCGTTCTGATAACAAACCTTGACAGAATTTTTGCGAGCAGGCTCACCTTTATTTCCTCTATCGGGAACGCCCGCCCCTGGGTGATCGCCACTATTTTTTCCGATATTATAATGGTATCGCCCTCGTCGAGATAATCCTTGACATATTTGTCAATTATCTCTTCCATCGTATCGTCCTTGGTTATTACATGAGTCTTTATGGGATAACGGGCATATGTGCCGTAATCCGTGTCTATTTCAAGACTTTTGCCCTCGTTTGGCGTAAAAGGTATCTCCATTTTTGTCTCCTGATTTTTCAAAATTTCCCCGCGCCCTGCGGTATGTTTCCCCGTTTAATGCCGACCCTAATTGTCAGCCGTTATTTCGCCCCGTAGGTCTGCCTGTATTCCCTCATTTTCCCGACGTACTCCCTGCCCGGGATAACGCCGTTTTCAAGCGCGTCTATGATATCGTTTATTGTGACAATGGAGTAAACCTTTACCCCGAACTCGTCGAACACTTCGCTTACTGCCGATTTGTCGGAGTTAAGCCCCTTTTCGTCACGGTCGACCGTGATTATCATACCCTCTATAACCACATCAGCCGCGCCCTTGAGTTTTGGCAGAACCTCTCTGAGCGCCTTGCCCGACGTCATAACGTCCTCTATGATAACTACCTTTTCGCCGTCCTCGAGGGTCTTGCCCACGAACATACCGCCCTCGCCGTGATCCTTGACCTCCTTGCGGTCAAAGCAGTAGTTGGTGTTCATGCCGAACTTATTATACAGCGCCACCGAAGCCGACACCGCAAGCGGAACCCCCTTATATGCGGGACCGAACAACGTGTCGGGCTTAAGACCGTGCTCATTTATGCACTCCGCGTAGAATTCACCCAGCTTTGCAAGCTGAGCTCCCGTTTTATATTCCCCTGCGTTTATGAAATAAGGCGCAAGTCGTCCGCTTTTCAGCGTGAACTCCCCGAATTTCAGCACTCCGCTGTCCACCATAAACTTGATAAAACTCTCTTTATACGTCATTTCTTTCCCCTTTATTTCAAAAAAATTCCGCACCGGCGAACGAAGCTCGCCTACCGCGCTCCCAAAGCTCCGTTCCGCTTACGCTCCACTGAGCTTTGGGAGCTTGTTGCGGAAAATTTTGCTGCGCGGGCGATATACCCCTGTTCCGGGCTTTGCCCATACTTATACATCTACATTATACCACAAGGCGGAATATTTTTCAAGGGGTAAAGGCGGATTTTCGGGGAATTTACAGGAGATTTTTGCCGAAAACAAAAATGAGCCGCGGTCCGCGGCTCGTCACATCTTATAGAAAAAGCTTATATGCTACGCAATGTCGACGCATGAAATTTCAAAAAGTACACATTTGCCGTTCGGCAAATGTGTACGGTTTCCGCAGCCGCGCAGAGCGAAACGGAGTGAAGCGGAGCGTGAGTGCGGAAATTTTGAAATTTTTTTAAATAATTCAATTCAGGTCAACATTTATATACAGTCCGAGCCGATTTTAACGGCTATCACCCGCCCGAGGTGTTTTTTTGCCAAAAAACCGAAAATATCACCAAAAATACACGTTAAAATTTACTTTTTCTATTGACTAATCGTGCTTTTTGTATTATAATGGATAGATGGCAGATTAAAATTGGCAGATTATGCCGCGGAGGTAAAATCGTGAAAAAGTATTCTCTTTTTTCGGCGGGATTAGCGGCGCTTGTACTTGTGTCGGGCTGTAAAAGCAGGGATATTGAACTCTCCTCCGACCTGTCAGATGTCTCCGAAACGAACACGGACAAGGCATTCACCGCCGTTTACGGCTCCGATGGCGGAGCGGAAGACACCGCGGCTGCCGCAGATATCATTGAAAAGCGGCTCAAAGCCGTATGCGACGGGGATTTCACGGTAAGCGCCGATGGCAGCTCCATAACAATAGAACTGCCCGATAAAACGGATTCCGAAGCGGAGGAGCTGCTTAAGGATATCGACAAAACCGCGCTTTTAACATTCCGCATGGGTTGGAGCGGCGATATACCCGAGGGCGGCAGCTATGAAGACCTGGAGCTTGTTCTGACGGGCGCGGAGGTGGATAACGCCGGTGCCTTTTACAATTCGGTCGATTACCAATTCGCCGTTGACTTAAAGCTTGACGAAAAAGGTGCGGAAGCGTTCAAAGCCGCAACCCGGGCAGCCTGCGACAAATTGCGCGACAACGGGGAGTACGGCTATATCTCGATATGGCTGGACAGCGAGGAACTTTGCGCGCCTATGGTATCGGCGGTTATAGAAAACGGTATGTGTGTTATATCGGGCGGCTTCGATATCGACAGCGCGGTGCGGCTGGCTGATCTGATAAACTTTGGAGCGCTGCCGGTAAATTTAACGCGTTCATACGCGGAATAATATTTTAAACGGTTATCGCGGGTCATCATTCGTGATACTTTGACCGCGGAAACGCGGGTAATAGATTCAACAGAAAAGAAACGGAGTGAAAAAAATTTGAAGAGTAGGATAAGAAAACCTGTATTCTTTATCGTATTTATCCTGATAATAGCGTTCACGGTGCTGTCCACCATGGGAATCAGCACCCGCTACGGAGATACAACCACATCGTATATCTGGGGACTTGACGATATAAGATGGGGTATAGATATCCGCGGCGGCGTAAACGCTACGTTCGGCGTGCCCGCGGACTACGCGGCGGAGCACAACATAACCGAGGACGACCTCAGCGCGGCTAAGTCGATACTGGAGGCTCGTCTTGTAAGCAAGCACATCAACGACTATGAGGTGTATGTTGATTCCGCCACGAACAGCATTATTGTGCAGTTCCCGTGGCAGAGCGACGATACCAGCTTCGACCCCGCCGTTGCGGTAAGAGAGATAGGCGAGACCGCGCTGCTCACTTTCAGAATGGGTTGGAGCGGCGAGATACCCGAGGACGGAAGCTATGAGGATCTGGAGCTTGTGCTGACTGGAAGTGACGTAAGCAGAGCGGGCGTAGGGCGCAGACAGAGCGACACGGGCGGATTTATTTACACCGTGGATCTTGAGCTGAACGAAAGCGGCAGAGAAGCGTTCGCAAAAGCGACCGAAACCGCTTATAACAACAATAACGCCCGCATTTCCATCTGGATGGACGATGTGGAGATATCCGCGCCTTCCGTAAGCGCGGTGATAAGCGACGGAAAATGCGAGATATCGGGCAGCTTTGAAACTGCCGAGGACGCGAAGTCGCTGTCAGATAAGATAAACGGCGGCGCGCTGCCGTTCAAGCTGAAAATAACCAGTCTGTCGACCATCTCGCCGATACTCGGCTCGGGCGCGCGCGACGCTATGGCGCTGGCGGGACTTATCGCGTTTGCCATTATAGCGGTATTCATGGTGGTTTACTACCGCCTGCCCGGATTTGTCGCGGTTATAGCGCTGACGGGACAGGTCGCGGGTATGTTCGCGGCTATAACGGGATTTTTCTCTTTCAATGACGCTTCTTCCCTCACGCTGCCGGGTATTGCGGGTATCATACTGTCAATAGGTATGGGCGTTGACGCGAACGTCATCTCGGCTGAGCGTATCAAAGAGGAGCTTAAGGCGGGACGCACCATCGACGGCGCGGTCAAGAGCGGTTTCCAGAGAGGCTTTACCGCCATTCTCGACTCCAACCTCACGGTTATCATAGTAGCTCTTATTCTTATGGCGGTGTTCGGAACATGGTTCGGAGCGTCTACCGAGGGCACGATATACTCCTTTGGCTATACCCTGCTCGCGGGCGTTATCATGAACTTTATCATGGCTTGCTGGGCTACCCGTCTTATGACCACCGCGCTTTCAAAGTTCAAGGTGTTCAGAAAAGTCGGCTGGTACGGCGTTAAGAGGTCCGAGGTCGTTTCGGCGGACGCGGAAGCGGGCAAGGATACCGTACAGCATATCGACGTAAAGGCTAAGACCAGCATTGATTTTGTGGCAAAGAGAAAGATATTTGTTATCATATCCGCCTGCGCCTTTGCGGTAACGCTGATATTCAGCTTTGTACTGGGCGTAGACGTGGATATCCGCTTCAAGGGCGGTACGATGATAACATACAGCTATACGGGAGAAGTCAGCACAAACGATATCAAAGCCACTGTTGAAGCTCTCGGCACTCCCCGCGCGACCGTTACCACGGGAACCAGCTTCACGGGCGGGCTCAACACGATAGTGCTCTCATTCGCGGCGGACGAGAAGATGGACGATGATATGCTTACGGCTATCTCGGACAAGCTGATAGAAGCCTACCCCGAAAACGAAATAATCAACATCGACAACACCAACGTTTCCGCCTCCGCGGGTTCGCAGTTCTTTATCTCCTGCCTTGTGGCGGTAGTTGTAGCGTTTGTTCTGCTAGTCGTTTATATCGCGTTCAGATTCAAGAAGATAGGCGGCTGGAGCGCGGGTATTATCGCGATATTCTGCCTGCTGCACGACGTTATTCTCACCTACGCGGTGTATGTGTTCTGCGGAATGGCGCTGGATTCCAACTTTATGGCGGTAATTCTCACCCTGTTGGGATACTCCATCAACAACACCATCATCATATACGACCGTCTGCGCGAAAACCGCGCGAAGTACGGAAAGAAGCTGTCCGACAGGGAGCTTGTAAATCTCTCCATCAACCAGACCCTGACCCGTTCCGTTATCACTACGGCAACGACGGTAGCGGCGATGCTGTGTATCGTTGTGGTATGCTCGCTGATGGGCGTTACCTCAATACTCTCCTTTGCGATACCGCTTGCTATCGGTATGCTGGTAGGCTTCTACTCTTCGCTGTGCCTGGCAGGTCCTCTGTGGATATGGTGGCAGGAGCGCAGAGGCGGCAAAAAGACCGCTGCGGAGGACTGATCTTCCCATAAAACCAAAACCCCGAGAACGCTCTCGGGGTTTATTTTTTTAAAGTAATTCCAGAAGCTGCTCCTTGGTGCGCATTCCCACAAGGACGTTTGCGACCTTGCCCTCCTTGAAAATAACCAGCGTCGGGATATTTTCCACCTCAAACGCGGCTGCAAGCTCGGGCTGTTCGTCGGTATTGACCTTGCCCACCTTTATGTCGGGGCGCTGCTCGGCGATCTCGTCCACTATCGGGGACTGCATTCGGCAGGGCGGACACCATTCCGCCCAGAAGTCCAGCAGCACGGGTTTGCCGCTCTGCATTACCTCGCTTTTAAAATTGTCTTTTGTTATGGTAATTACCATTTCAAGCACCTCACTTTCGTATTTTAAGTATACCATCTTTTCGGTAAAATATCAAGTGCTTTTTGCTTTTGGGGAGCGTTTTCGGCAAATACAAGCACGGACGCATCACCAAAGACCGCCCGCCGACATACGCTCGGCGCTTGCTTTTGGGATAAATCTGCTGTTATAATATTGTATAAATATATATTTTAACATAATTGTATGACCAAAGCAGAATATACTCCCGGTTAAACCGTTGGTTTAAGTCCTCAAAAACAGATTGATTCTCATATGAAATTATCTTAAAATACCAAAAAAGCAAAAGAATTTCCAACAAAAAATACACAAAAATTTTTACGATTTCCCTTGACAAGTTGTGCAAAATATGTTATTATAAAAACGGAGCACCGCTCATAATAAAAAACGGAAAACACGAAATGACAAAACATATGACTTCAAATCCGAAACCATATGACAGCGTCAAATCAATTTAACCAAGTTTGATAAATAGCGGAAAGGGGAGGACACCCATAGAAAAAAACATCAATTCCGAAAAGCGGACTGTCTGCGTTTTTGACGCGGACGGAGAGGCGATTGGTTCCACCTACCCAAAGCGGGCGGCGGGGCTGGTCAAAAAGGGTCGGGCACGTTATGTGAACGACTGGGATATTCGTCTGAACGTGTCCGACGTAATGAATTTTACGGAGGAAACCAAGATGGATAATAATATAATCAACAACCTCGGCGAATCAAAGGAAATAATTGCAGTACCCGCAAACCCACTGACTGAACGGAAGGAGCAGAAAGCTCCCGAGCAGCCTGTGAACAGGCTTTTTTTCAGCGCGAGGGAGTGGGCATTCAACAAGGCGTGCAAGGACAATGTCGGCTCCCGCTCGTTTATGGAGGGTCCCGACGGGGTAATCGCGGAAGCGTATACGATAGGCAACTGGAACTGGAACTGGACAGAAATCCTGTCCAAGGCGCTCATTCTGCCGAAAAACACGCTCCATACGTTCACGTTCTGGCTCAACGGTGGTGAGAACGACCGCAACAACGAGGTATGCCGCTTTGAGATAGTATTCAACAACGACCATGAAAATCGTTACACATACAATCTCAACAGAAACTTTGTAAAGCCACTGAAAAAGGTCAACGGCTGGGAGCTTTACGAGATACCCTTTATCACAGGGGACAATGAGTACACAGAGCTGCGGTTTGTGGCACAGTATGCGCCGATGACGATTCTGACCGCCAAGGACAAATCCGCTTACGCGGATCTCGCGGATACAATGGACGAGTTTGAGGGTGAAAGACCTCAGCGTCATAACATCATTTTTGATGACGGTTGGCCCAATGATCAGTGGTACAGCACGAAAAATTTAAGGGCAAAGCGCGAAAAGCGCATGACCGATGAGCAAAACGCCGCAAAAAAATTCGATATTCATAACTTTGATTTCGGTTTTCGCATGAATCCCGCAGCCAATCAGCCGAATTCGGATTTCATATCCGGCAAGTTGGATGAGGTAAGCGGAGTGCTCGACGGAGTTTCGGGAACGCTGGGAGGCGTTTCGGGAATGGTCGGCGGGCTGATGAGCGGACTTCTGAACGGATTGTTCGCGAACGAGCTGCGTGAAAAGGTCGAAGCCGCGATAAAGCTATGCGGCACGGGCAACACCGATGAAATAACTAATATGGTTATGGATTCACTGAATGACCGACTGGATTTTCTGACCGACCAGATAGAAAACAATATTGAGGCTATGACAGATCAGATAGAAGCAATGATAGACGATGTTGGGGGTCGGCTTGACGATGTGCAGAACGCCGTTGAGGGAATGCAGGACGCGTATGAGGATTGACCGAGGGTATCCATCGGATTAAAAATATTAAACTCCCCCGCACGGAAACGCGCGGGGGAGTTTTTGTGACAGCGGACGACGTTAATATTTCTTAACGCAAATTAACACTTATTAAGTGTCACAATTTTGAATGAAAAGTGTTATAATATAGCAAAAGATTAAATATCTTTCGTTGACACAGGATTTTGAATATGTTTAAGGAGAACGAAAAATGAAAAAGGCATTCAAAAAATGCTTATTGGCAGGTGTTGTACTCGTTTTTTATGTTTTTGGCGCTACAATGGTGGGCTATGCGGCAGGACGGGCGGGTAGTACAACGGTAATTCCCGAAAAGTATCATGGCTATTATTATTGTGATACCGAACCTTACTGGTTTTTTATAACAGGGGAGACAAGTTCGGTTTTTCTGGGTATGTCTCCAAGTAACGGTTTGGTATCTGCTACGGATTTGGATCCAAGCACTATAAAATTTAATCCCGATACGCAGCATTACGGTGAAAACTTTGTGTTTCAGTACCTGACATGGGCTACAAAGATAGGGGATACATCCTATCCTCAAAGCGGAGTGCTTAAGATAGGCGGTAATTGCTATAATTATCAGCAGGTTCAAGCTGGCTTACAGACTGAAAAGGTAACGATTGTAAAATATAATTACTATCCGGAATAATTTAAGAAAGGCGGTTATAATATGTCAAAGAAAATCATAATAGCGGCAATAGGAATAGCGGTTTTGGGAGCGGCTTCCGCAGTAATAGGCTACTTTGCTTCCCGCCCCGCGGTAGCGGACGAAACACCGTATGTTTACCCCGACCCGAAAGTGGGCAAGTATTACCTTGAAAACGGCACCGAGGACGAGTATATACAGGTTTATGACGACGGTACGATACAGGTTTTTGGGCTGGAATACTTTGAGATGAATTCACAGCGTAATGCCGAATTGTTGGCGAGCGTAAGCGATGAGGAGTATGAAGAGTATAAAAAAGAAATTATGAAATACGATGCGTTTTGGAAGGCAAAGCATTATTATATTGTAGATCGTGATGTGGGAGTTATATCTTTCAGCGACACTAAGCCTGAGCCCGACACACCGTCACAATATGGTCAGTGCTTGCTGTTTGATGGTGGAGATACGATTGTATATGACGAGTCGATAGATTACGTATACCATTATAAAGCCGACACCCAAAATATTGCGGAATCCCTTTCAACGGCTGAAAATACTGCAGAAGCATAATTTTTGCTCCCGCGCGTAAACGCGCGGGGGAGTTTTTATATTGCAGGTCTTAAAAAATAAAAATTTAAAAATTTTTGCAGCCTTTTTCCATTCTGTATGGTATTATGTGTGAAGCTAAAAAATCACTCGTGAAGAGGAGGTACAATTTTATGAAAAAAACAATATCATTAGCATTGGCGGCAGTTATGACTGCTTCTGTCAGCATAGTTGCCTACGCGGACGAGACCGACGGCGCCGTAAAGAGCAGGCTGGCGGCGGTCAAGGGGCGCATTGAAATACCCGAGGAGTTCAGTGAGTTCACATACCGTGTGAATACCCGCGCGGCGGCGGATATCTATTCTTTCAACTGGGAGACCGAGAGGAGCAGTGACAGCTACGGCTATATCAGCGCTTCGATCTGCGGAAGCGTTCTCACGAGCTATAATATTTATCGGTCGGACTACTCGCGCTGGTCGGAGTCGGCAAAGCTGGCGGCTATGACCAAGTCGGAGCTTTACAGCGCGGCGGTCAAGGCGGTAAAGAAGCTCAATCCCACCGTTGCGGACAGCATAAGCGTCGACAAGGATTCTATCCGTATGTCGGTCTACGGCAATACCGTCTCGTTTGATCTTACAAGAACCGCAAACAAGCTGCCCGTAGCCAACGACACGGGAAGCATAACCCTCGACAAGAACACGGGCGAGCTGATATCCTTCAATATAAGCTGGCACCCCAATGCGGCTTTCGAGAAGCCGGACAAGGCTGTCTCAATGGATAAGGCATGGGACAGCTATGAGAAGATGATCGCGCTCAAGCCGCAGTACGAGGTGTTCTACAACGGCGAGAGCGAGCAGTGGGAGTCCCGCTTGGTATACGTTCAGACGGATTACGGCGATATCAACGCCTTTACGGGCAGCAAGAGCAATTTTCAGGAGGACGCTTTTTTCGGCGACGGCGAGATGAATGGCGTCACAGCGGACGAGGCAAATCCCGCAACGGGTGCGGACGACTCTGTTTTCACCGAAAAGGAGCTCAAGGAGCTGAACGTCAAGCTCCCCTACAGCACGGAAAAGGCGGTCGTAGAGCTTGTAAAGGGCAACAAATACCTCTCCTATTCCGAGGGAATGAAAATGGAGTATTCCTACCTCAGCAAAAGCAAGCGTTATGACAATACTGACCGCTATATGTTCACCGCGTCGTTCTCCAATGATGTTATGGAGGATTACTGGGAAGACCCCATCGAGCCGTTGGAGGAGAACATAGTTGTCTCATCGGGATACACCCCAGCTTATGTGAGCAGGTATGAATCCATGAGCATAACCGTTGACGCTCAGACAGGCGAAGTGCTGGACTACGGCTATTACACCGATACCCCGTATACCGACAGCTATGATATGACCAAGGCGGATAAACTGGCTAAGGAGATAGCAGACGAGCTTGCGTCCGCTCATATAGGCGAGTATACCGATTACAGCTCCGACGCTTCAAAGTACACCGACTACAACGGCACGACACATTACAACGGAAGCTACCACAGATTTAACAGAGAGGTAAACGGCATTACCGTAAACGGGAACTACATCAACGTAAGCCTTGACCCGCAGATGAAGCTGACAGGGTACAGCATTTCTTACAGCGACGTTAAGTTTGCCGATCCCAAGGGCAGTCTGACCTCCGCGCAGGCGTTCAATAAATTCAAGGCGGACAACGAGCTTACCCTTTGCTACAAGGCAAGACTGGGTGAGACAAAGACCGCTACCGTGCTGGTTTACAGCTGCGACAGCTCGGTATACTGCGACGCTTTTACGGGCGAGCCGATCTACTCATGGTGGTACGGCGGCAATAATTCGGAAAACGATCTGAGCGGCATTAAGGATAAGAATCTGCTTAAGATGGCAACCACCCTTGATGACAACGGCGTGATTATTTCCGCGGAAAAATTCAGCGAGAGCAGCGCGGTCAAGCTGGAGGACTTTGTGAGATTTGCGGGCGTTATAGGCGAGGTATCGCTGACGCGCGTAAGCGATCTGACCCTGCCGAGCGGCATTAAGCTTGAATCGGGCTCGGCTGCCGACGCAAGCGTTATGAGCAAGACCATCACCCGAGGCGACGCTATGGTGATCTACACCGCCGCAGTCTGCGGAAACAAGGTCGCGGAGCTTAAGGGTATTTACCGCTCGCCCTTCACCGACGTCAAGGACAGCGATAAGTATGTGGGATACTACGCGATCGCCGGCGCTCTCGGCGCGGCTGACGGAATAACGCTCGATCCCGCCGCGGCATATACCTATGCGGATATGATAGAATTGATGTACGACAGCATGAAATAATCGTTTTTAACACCTCCAATAATAAGCCCCGCGGCATTGTTTGCCGCGGGGCAATTGTTCTATAATTTTTTCTCCGCACTTCTGAATCTTAACACCGTCTGCGCCCCGAGCTTTCCATACCACCCATCAAGATGTGTCTGATGTATAAAGCACTGTCCGCAGCCGCGATTTTTAAGCTCCTCCAGCGCGAGCGATACCATTTTAAGCCCTGCGCCTTTTCCGCGCGCTTCGGGGATAGTTCCCACACAGCCGACGCTGCCCGTTCTTATACCGTCCTCAGAGATAAGGCAGTTCACATCATCATCAACATCACAAAAGCTGATAAGTTTTCCGCTGCTGTCGAACCCGCAGAAATACTTGCCGCTGCCGTCGAAAAACTGCACCCAGTCGTCGTCGACCTTACCGACAGCGGAGCGTATCTCATCCATATCGTCACAAAAACGGAATGCCGCGTCAGCCTCGGGAAGAGTGTCGCGGTAGTCCGAAAGGGATATTTTCATTTCGCAGTACTCATTGCCGAGAGTATACCCGCGCTTCTCGAAGAAGCTGCAGCTATCGCCGACCGCTCCGTAAAGAAAGCCGCCGAGCTCCGCCCGCTTAAAGCCGTTATCGGAGATCGCGCTCTCACAGACCTTGAGCAGCGCGCTTCCGACTCCCCTTTTCCGATAGTCGGGGTGAACCGCGAAAAGCGTTATTGCGTTCTCCTTTATCAAAGCAAATCCGCCCTCGGTATTCAAACGCTCGCAGTCTTCAAATTCGGAAAGCTCCTTAAAAAGTTTCTCGCCCGGATTCAGCATGGGGAAGCAGGCGGAGAATATCTCATATTCCGTACAACTCGCCATCAGCTTACAAATACCCCCTCGCACCATTGCATAAGGCTTTCCATGCGTCTGTCCGCCTGTGTGTAGCCGTCGTTGTAGGACATCATTATTTTATCCGAGTCGTGCTCGAATTTGGATATCGCGGGGAGCGTCGGGCGGAATATAAACACCCTGCCCTCCTCGCGGAGCTCCTCCATTAGCTTTACGGTTTTCTCGTAGCGCTCTACTCTTGTCATGCAGGCTTCAACGAAGTTTGGGTACTGCCTGTACATCGAGCCGATGACTTTGCGGAATTTGCGGTAATCGGTGGGCGCGGTGTTGGTATCGGGCTTTGTGAGGACTATCACCAGCTTGTCGCAGCCGCAGTCAAGCGCGTGCTCTATCGGTATGGAGTCCGCTATGCTGCCGTCGAGGTAGTGGTATCCGTCGATCTCCACGGGTTCGCACAGCATGGGCACGGAGCAGGTCGCCTTAGCCGCGGTGAGCAGACTCTTTTCGTCCGAAAACTGTCCGAAATATTCCGCCTCGCCCGTTTCACAGCAGGTGCAGACGTATTCCGTTTCAATGCTGCTGTTGAAATATGTATCGAAATTGAACGGGAATTGACGGTAGGGATATTCAAAGGACATCTTGTCCAGATTTATCACCTTTCCGCTTCTGAAGAACTGCTTCAGACCGTAGTAGGAATCCTGCTCGGAAACGTTTATCATATCCGCCGTACGGCCTTTCTGGCGCGAAACATAGCTCATAGCGTTGCCGCCGCCCGCCGAAACTCCCACAACATAGGGAAAATAAATCTCGTCCTCCATCAAACGGTCCAGCACTCCCGCGGTAAAGATACCTCTTACCGCTCCGCCCTCTAAGATCAAACCTGTTTTCATATTTTATCACCGACCCTTTTCTGTTAATATATAATCTATCATATCGCCGACGGTCTCAATATTATCCGCGTCGTTAAAGCGTATATCGTAGTTATCCTCGACGGCTACCGCGAACAGTATAAGCCCTGTCACATCCAGTCCCAGTCCCTCTTTGAGGGAGCTTTTTTCCGTGACGTTCTTCGCGGCCGACGGAGAAACGCTTTTTAAAATAACCATAAGCTCCGCCATCATATCGGGAGCGTTCGCTTGTCTGCACATATATTTGAACCTTTCGTCAGGCATTCGCCAACGCGGACAGCGCGCTTTTTACCCGCTCGCCCTCTCTTTTCAGCATCTCGGCGGTGAGCGCCGAGGTGCTGTCGGGAAGTATGGGCTTGCCCGCCGTAATGCTGAGACAGCGGAAAACCGTATGTCTGGGAGCGCTGTATAGCGGAACTATCTCCGCTCCGCTCAGAAGCGACAGCAGCACGAACGAGGTGTTGAAGCTGTCTTTATTCTGCGGAGGGCTTTCGTCGTCGGGGAAGATCAGCAGGCTCTCGCCGCTTTTCAAACGCTTAAGAGCGTCGTGCAGCCATTTTGTGCTGACTCCTCCTGCTGCGGTTATTATTCGGTTTTTGTTGATATTGCGCAGACGGAAGTCCTCCGTGTAACGTTTTTGGGAGACCAGCATACAGGGTCTTGCCTTTTCCAGCGCGGACAAAACTGCGACTGCGTCTCGGGAGCAGGTGTGGTTTGATATGTATATTCTTGGTTTTCCGTCACCGATAAAACCGCCTGAGCATTTTACGGTTTTTCGCATACTATCCCCTTTCCGTGATTTTCGTCTGTTTTCAGTTTATCATTATAGCATTGAAAAATTAAGTTTTTGTAAAC
>CAMWLH010000017.1 GCA_947175045.1 uncultured Clostridia bacterium
CGACATATCTTCAGCCGATAGAAAATCCCTTTAAATATGCAGACAAAATGATATCGCAGACCGACGCCAGGATAATTATCGTGGATTTTCACGCGGAGGCTACCTCCGAAAAGCGCGCGTTGGGATTTTATCTTAGCGGCAGAGTCTCCGCGGTGCTGGGAACTCACACCCATGTACAGACGGCGGACGAGCAGATCATAGACGGCACGGGATATATCACCGACGCGGGAATGACGGGACCGCGGGATTCGGTTCTGGGCGTCGACAAGGATATCATTATTGAGAAGTTCCTGAGCTACTGCCCTCAGAAGCATTTTTTCGCCGACGGCGACTGCGAGATCAACGGCGTTTGTCTTGATATCGATATTAAAAGCGGCAGGTGCGTTTCCATCGAGAGGATCAGGAAAAATTATCCCAATAAACAGAGCTAACGCTCTAAAAAATAAAAAAATGGTAAAAACAGACAATTACTAAGAAAGGCAGAACAGGCAAAATTGTTCTGACAGGTGAGCAATCATGGAAGTTGTAAAGGTTTCAGCACATTCTGTACCTAAGTCCGTTGCGGGAGCCATTGCGGCTGTTATCCGCGAGAAAAACGAGGTCGAGGTTCAGGCGGTCGGCGCGGGCGCGGCAAATCAGGCTGTAAAATCCATCGCGATAGCAAGAAGCTATATGGCGCTGGTCGGCGTTGATCTTATCTGCATTCCCGCTTTCGCTACCGTTGAAATAGACGGTGAGGAAAGAACGGCAATTAAATTCATTGTCGAGCCGAGATAAAAGTTAAAATCGAGACACGGCGGGATCTTCGCCGTGTTTTGTATATCGGAGAAAACATGAAAAAAATCTTATTTATAGCTACCGGCGGGACTGTCTCCTGCGGTCAGACGGAGCTCGGGCTTACGCCGAGGCTGAGCGCGGGCGAGCTGCTGGAGCTCGTTCCCGAGCTTGCGGGAACCTGCCGCATTTCGTCTGTTCAGCCCTTTTCACTGGACAGCACAAATATGACGCCGCGGGAATGGTCGGCGCTGGCGGTTCTTATACGCAATAACTACGCGGAATATGACGGATTCGTAATTGCCCACGGAACGGATACTATGGCTTACGGAGCGGCGGCGCTGTCCTGCCTTATACAAAACAGCCGCAAGCCCGTCATCTTTACGGGGAGCCAGCGCTCCCCCGCCGCGGAGAACTCAGACGTTAAAAGAAATCTTCGGGACGCTCTGCTGTGCGCGCTTGACGGGAACCTCCGCGGGGTCACGGTGGTTTTCGGCGGCAGGATTATTGACGGGAGGCGCGCCTGTAAGCTGCACACCCGCGAACTCGACGCGTTCCGCAGCATAAACGGCGATGATATAGGCAGT
Source organism: uncultured Clostridia bacterium (assembly GCA_947175045.1). Taxonomy (GTDB): domain Bacteria; phylum Bacillota; class Clostridia; order Oscillospirales; family Ruminococcaceae; genus CAG-115. The sequence continues at coordinate 1,362 of CAMWLH010000017.1, forward strand.
ATCTCGGAGGACGGCAGGGTCGCTGTCACTCCCCAAAACTTTGACAGGGAGACCGCCTTTTATGACAGACTGGACGAGCGTGCAGCTATGATAAAGCTTACCCCCGGAGCGCCCGTGGGAATATTCGATATTGACGGCGTAAGGGCGGTAATTATAGAGAGCTACGGCGCGGGCGGACTTCCCGAAATATACGAGGGCAAGCTCGCGGAGCTTATTGAAAAGGGAGTTTATGTGATAATGAGCACCCAGGTGCCTTACGGCGGGAGCGATCTCACGCTGTACCGCGTGGGACGGGTCGTCAAGGAAAAATACGGCTTGATTGAAACCGGCACCATTACCGCGGAATACGCGGTGATGAGGACTATGTGGGCGCTCGCCCACTCAGGGGATTATGCTGAATTTAAACGGCTATTTGCCGATAACACAGGGGGATAAATATGCTTAATGAGCTTAAAGAACAGGTTTACGAAGCGAATATGCTGCTGCCGAAGCACGGTCTGGTTACCTTTACCTGGGGTAACGCCTCGGGGATAGACCGCGGCAGAGGGCTTGTTGTGATCAAGCCCTCGGGGGTGGATTACGACAAACTTACCCCCGAGGATATGGTGGTGGTGGAGCTGGAAAGCGGAAAGCGGGTCGAGGGTTCGCTTAACCCCAGCAGCGATACGCCCACCCATCTGGTGCTGTACCGCGCATTCGGGAATATCGGCGGAGTTGTGCATACCCACAGCCGCTGGGCTACCGTTTTCAGCCAGGCGGGGCGGAGCATTCCCCCGCTGGGCACAACCCACGCGGATTATTTTTACGGGGATATTCCCTGCACCCGCAGAATGACTCCCGCCGAAATAAGCGGAGAATACGAGCTTGAAACAGGAAACGTGATCGCCGAGACCTTTGAGGGAAAGTCTCCCGACGATATACCCGCGGTGCTGGTTCACAGCCACGGCTCGTTCACTTGGGGAACAGATCCGCACAACGCCGTTCACAACGCGGTAGTGCTGGAGGAGCTCGCCTTTATGGCGTGGCACAATTTAATGATGGAACCCGATATCCCTCCTATGCAAAGGGAGCTTATGGACAGGCACTACCTGCGCAAGCACGGCGCGGAAGCGTATTATGGACAAAATTAACCGAAAGGACTGCATATGAACTCTATTTCTATTTCCGAGCTGAATAAGCTCGCAAAGCACCCCGAGAAGCTCATTCTCGCGGACGAGAACGCCTACGCGGACAGGATATCCAAGGTCGCGGAGCGTATCTATCTCGAACGCGAAGCCAGGCCGGTGGTGCTGATCTCGGGACCCTCGGGCTCGGGAAAGACGACCTCCGCCACAAGGATACAGCGTGTTCTGAGTGAAAATGGCTGCACTACCCACACCATCTCCATGGACAACTACTTCCTGCCGCTCTGCGAGACGGAAAAAGCGCGGGACGAAAACGGCAACATAGACTTTGAAAGCCCGCTGCGGCTTGATATACCGCTGTTCAGAGAGCACATCGAGAAGCTGTTCGCTTGCGAGGAAATAGAGATACCGGGGTTCGATTTCGCGCGGCAGGAGCGCATAAACGGTATGCCGCTGAAGCGCGGCAAGGGCGACCTTGTCATCTTGGAGGGAATACACGCCCTCAACCCGCTTGTCACGGGGGACAGCGAGAACTTCACCAACTGCGTCTACGTCAGCGTGCGAACAAGACTTTCCGGCAAAAAGGGCGAAACGCTGCACCCCTCGAAAATACGGCTTATGCGGCGGCTTATGAGGGATAAGCTCTACCGCGGCAGAAGTCTCGCGGAGACATTCGAGTTCTTCAAGTCGGTGGAACGGGGAGAAAATCTCTACATAATGCCCTTCAAGCACCGCGCTAACTTCGATATCGACACTTTTATCGGCTACGAGCCGCTGGTTTACCGCGATATCCTGCTGCCGGACCTGGAGAGCGTTTCGCATACCTATGAGGGATATGCGGAATTTGCTGATATCGAGCGGTTTTTAAAGCAGCTCTCGGAAGTAGACAGGCGCTTTGTGCCGGATAATTCTTTGATAAGAGAGTTTATCGGATAAAACGACCGCGGCTTCATATCGGAGCCGCGGTTTTTCATGTGATATCAAGTCCTGCTGCGTCGGTATTGCTTCGGCGTCAGCCCCGTTCTGGAACGGAATATCTTGCAGAAATAAGCGGCGCTGCCGAAACGGCACTCCAGCGCTATCGCCTCGACCGTCATTTCGGTGCTGCGCAGAAGCTGCATTGCCTTCTGGACGCGTAAATTCAACAGATAATTCACGGGAGAGGTGTTCAGATAGCTCTGGAAGCAGCGGGATGCCTCGCTTTTGCTTATGCTTGCCGACTGAGCTATGTCGTTGAGCAAGATGTCTCTGGAGTAGTTCTCGTTGATAAAACTAAGCATTTTCTGCATTCTTATCAGCAAAATGTGCTCGTTCTTTATCCCCGAGGTAAATTCGCACTCCCGCCTGTGGGTGAACAGAAGCTGCCACACGCGGTTCATACAGCGCTGCACCGCCATCTCAAAGCACCCGCACTCTATCTCTCCGTGGCGATACTCCACATGAGGCGGCTCTCCGTATATCCCCACCGCGCCGTAGCGCTGCAAAAGCGCGAATATCTCGTCCAGACCGTCCAGTATCTCCCACTGCCAGTCTACCGCGGGCGTAAGATGTATATACGGCAGCCTTTCGTTCAGCAGCAAAGGGGTCACATACAGGTGATTTATAGCGCTGTTAAGCGGCGCGAGAAGCTCCTCCGAAAAAACTATGTCGGGACATATACAGTTCTCCTCCCCCGCCGCAGCGTAGCTGTGCAGAGTGTTTACATTCATAAACAGTCCCTCGCCCGCCCTGAGTGTTATCTCGGTGCTGCCCGCCCGCGCTTTTACAGTTCCGCTTTTTACGGTGAAAAACTCGGGGCGCGTGTGCCAGTGCAGCGGCACGTTATCATTCCCGTCGGGAATGATGGTATTGACAAAATACTGTATCGGAAACTGCACGCTGCCATGCTGTACAAGCTCCTGCATATCCGATTTCAGCGGCATTATAAACTTGTCCATAATTTCTCCTTATTTTAAAGAATTTTCCGCACCGCTCCATACGACGCTCTGCGTCGTATGGAGCTATCTCGCTGTAAAAGCTCCGTTCCGCTTACGCTCCACTGCGCTTTCACAGCGGATTGCGGAAAATTCATGCGGGGGCGATCAGTCTTTCTAAACTATCAGCGCCTTTGCTTTTTTATTTTCGGCATATGTTGCTATTGCCTAACTTTGAAGAGGTTAATTAAGTTAAAACAAGGCTAAAAAAGTGAAAACGATTAACACAGTGTCCTCTTTGGGAATATTATAATATAAATCGGGAAAAATGTCAATTGTTTTTGGAGAAAAAAGAGAATATAATAATATTGGATAATACGATTTGTGCATTTTGCACTGTCGTTAAAACAGTTAAAAAACAACTTTTTTACTCATTAAGGAGGACTCACAAATGAAAAGCTACAAGAAACTTCTGGCCTGCGGCTTGACGTTGGCTATGATGGCGGGTATGACTGCCTGCGTCGACGAGGTCGAGCCCAACTCCACCCCGGGCGGCACGGCGCCCTCTACCACAAGCGGCACCACTGCTCCCGCTTCTTCCGCAGATCCTAACGACAACGCGGCTACCGACGAAAAGGTAAAGGATATCGACACCTCGACATATACCCCCAGCGGAAACGCAGGCACAATTAAATTCCTCAGCTTTTACAGCATTGAATCCGACCAGAAGGGCAAGGGGCAGTGTCTCATTTTCAAGAGCGATCTTTACGGCGGCGATATCGCTACCGAGACCTGTGCGAGCGGTGATGCTTACTTTGATAAGCTCGGCTCTCTGATCGCGAGCGACGCGTCGCCCGACATAGTTACCAAGGACGCTTTCATGTTCCCGGGCACGGTCTCCAGAGGAATGTTCACCCCGCTTGACGAGTACATCGACTACACGACTCCCTTGTGGGCTGATATGGCGGATATAATCGAATCCTACGGCTATCAGGGCAAGCACTACTATTACCCTCACAGAATAACGACATCCTACGCGCTGAACTACTCCAAAAAGACCATTGAGGAGAACAACCTGCCCGACCCCTACGAGCTGTACAAAAACGGCGAGTGGACATGGGACGCTTGGCGCAATATGATGCTTCAGTTCTGCGACAGAGATGAGAATAACATCGGTCTGTACACAACGGACACCACCCTTACTCCCCTTGTGGCTACCACGGGTACGGTGCTTATCGACGTTCAGGCGGACGGTACTATCACTAACAACATTGCAGATCCCAACGTTACAAGAGCTATGGGATTCTACGAGACCCTCAACAGAGACGGCGTAATGTACGCCAAGCAGCTTGGCGACTGGGTATCTCCCCAGACTTTCGCAACCAACTGCGACAGACTTCTGTTCCTGGCTATGGAACCCGAGTGGAGCTACATCGCCGAGACAGAGCAGCTCCAGAACCCCACAGGCGTTGAGAGCGACATTCACGACACCGTTTCCGAGTTCGCGTTTGTTCCGTGGCCCAGAGACCCCGAGGCTGACCAGTACTATCAGGCATACGACACCTACGGATTCCTTATACCCAAGGGCGCTAAGAATATAGCGGGAGCGGTTGACTTCATCAACCTGTTCAGAGTTTACGACACAGACCCCGCTGTTATTGACCAGGTAAGAAACGACCATATCGCTCCCGAGCCCATCACCTACACTGAGGGCAAGTACGCGGGCGAGCGCAGATGGCAGATCACTTGGGGCGAGCAGGAGTACGACCTCTGGAGAGAGATGTGTGATCCCGAGAAGTTTGTATTTGTTACCGAGGACGCTTTCGGCTTCAACTCCACATTCTGGACTCAGTACGCGGAGATCATGACTGCTGTTGTTTACGACGGCGAATCCTGGACTCAGAAGAGCTCGGAGTTCTCACCCATCATTGATTCCACAATCGAAGAGTACAGATTCTAAGTTTCTTTGTTCTACACGTTTTCCCCCTGCCTTTGGCGGGGGGAATGTTAAAACTGACGGTTGACGGTTAAAGAACAACACCGCGCCCGCACGGGAAAGCAACGTCCGCAAATATAGGCGCAGATCCCGCGCGGGCATTTTTCCGCGGGAGCTTGAGCGCACAATACGCAGCGAAGCAGAGGGTTGCGTACTCGGGCGGGTCGCGGAGAATTTCTTTTAAATCAGTTTAAATCAGGAGGCTAAAATGAGATTCAGACATATTATGGCAGGCTGCCTGTCGCTCGCGATGCTCGCGGGGGTTACCGCCTGCACGGAGGAATCACCCGTAAACTCGGGCGGAAACAGCGTCGCGCCGCAGACAACGAGCGGAACTACCACGCCCGCGTCCTCTGCCGACCCCAACGACAACGCCGCTACGGATAAGGAAGCCAAGGAGCTTACCGGAGGCAGCTACCAGCCCAGCGGCAACGCCGGAACGATAAAATATCTGGGATTTTACAGCATCGAGAACGACCAGAAAGGCAAGGAGCAGTGCCTTATATTCAAGAGCGACCTTTACGGCGGAGATATCGAAACCGAAACGGGTCCCAGCGGCGACGCTTATTTTGATAAGCTCGCCACCAAGATAGCAGCCGACGACTCTCCCGATATAGTTACCTTTGACGCGTTTCTGTACCCCGGCACGGCTTCAAGAGGTATGTTCGAGGCGCTTGATCCCTACATAGACTACCATACGCCGATGTGGGAGGAAATGGCGGACACAATAGACTCCTTTGAGTACAAGGGAAATCACTATTACTATCCCCACAGGCTGACTACGTCGTGGACGCTCAACTACTCCAAGAAAACCATTGAGGAAAACAATCTGCCCGACCCCTACGAGCTGTACAAAAGCGGCAATTGGACATGGAACGAGTTTCGCGATATGATGATACAGTTCTGCAATCTGAGCGAGGACAATGTGGGAATTTACACAACCGACTACTCGCTGCTGCCCTTTATTGCGACAACGGGCACGGTGCTTGTAGACGTTCACTCCGACGGTACTATTGACAACAATATGTTCACCCCGGAGGTCACGCGCGCGATGGGATTCTACGAAACGCTTTACCGCGACGGAGTAATGTACGCGAAGCAGTTCGGCGACTGGGTTTCTCCGCAGGTGTTCGCGGTAAACTGCGACAAGCTGCTTTTCAACTCTATCGAGCCCGAGTGGAGCTACATCGCGTCTACCGAAAATCTTCAGAACCCCGCAGGCGTTGAAAGTGATATTCACGACACCGTTTCGGAATTTGCATTCGTTCCCTGGCCGAGAGACCCCGAGGCTGACGAGTACTATCAGATGATAGACACCTACGGGTTCCTTGTTCCCAAGGGCGCTAAGAATATCACGGGCGCCGTAGAATGGATCAACCTGTTCAGAGCCTACGATATCGACCCCGAGGTCATCGCTACTGTAAGAGAGGATCATATCCACCCCAAGCCCGTGTACTACACCGAGGGCAAATACGCGGGCGAGCGCAAGTGGCAGATCACCTGGGGCGAGCAGGAGTACGATCTGTGGAGAGAGATGTGCGATCCCGCCAACTTCACCTTTGTTATGGAGGACGTAAGAGGCTTCAACAGCACGTTCTGGCAGCAGTACGGCTCGCTTCTGTGCGACGTTCTGTATAACGGAGATTCCTGGACGCAGCGCAGCGAGGAGTTTGCTCCCGTAGTCAATGCTACTATTGATGAATACAGATTCTAAAAAATTCCCCGCTTCACAGCGGGGAATCAGACTGTATATAAAGGTTGACCTGAATTGGATTATTTAAAAAAATTTCAAAATTTCCGCAAGCACGCGCCGTTCGCTGCGCTCACTCCGCGCGTTTGCGGAAACCGGTCATAATTTGCGCAGCAAATTATGACACTTTTTGAAATTTCATGCGCCGACATTGCGTGGCAAATAGACTTTTTCTACAAGCTGAATTCCCCGCTTCACAGCGGGGAATTTTTTTGCAAATCCTCTTGACTAAACAGGCAAAAGCTATTATAATATTTGTATGCCATGGGCAAAAAATATTTTGGGAGAACAATTATGATAAGGAAAATTATGGCTGCGATATGCGCGGGAGTTATCGCGTTTTCAATGGCAGGCTGCAAGGGCGGGGAATCCTCCGACGGCGGCGAAGCGACACCGACGGAAGAGAACGGGGCGGTCTCGGACGAGATGGACACAGCCCTGACAAGTCTTGAATTTACCGCGGGGATAAGGGTCGGCTGGAATCTCGGAAATACTCTTGACGCGACGGGCACAAAGGATATTTTCTCAGAAAAGAGCTGGGGAAACCCCGAGACCACCGAGGAAATGATGCTGGCGGTAAAGGAAGCGGGCTTCAACGCGGTGAGAATACCCACAAGCTGGGGAAATCATATGGACGAAAACCACAATATAGCCGCGGACTGGATGGCTCGCGTGAAGCAGGTGGTGGACTACGCTTACAACAACGACCTTTACGTTATCCTCAATATGCACCACGAGGAATGGAACTACCCCTATGAGGACAACAAGGAAACTGCGGCGGAGATAATGACAACCGCCTGGACGCAAATCGCGGAGAACTTCAAGGGCTACGATGAGCGGCTTATCTTTGAGGGCATGAACGAGCCGCGCTGGGTAGGAACTAATTTTGAATGGAACGGCGGCAACGAGGAGGGGCGCTCGGTGGTGAACTACCTCGACCAGGTATTTGTTGATACCGTAAGGGCTACGGGCGGCAACAACGCGCAGCGCTTTCTGATGGTATGCCCCTACGCGGCGAGCAGCTCGCGGGAGGCTCTGGAGGCTCTGGTGCTGCCTAATGACAGCGCGGACAGGCTCATCGTATCGGTGCATGCGTATACCCCCTATTCCTTTGCGCTTCAACAGAACGGCGGCAACAAGTGGCTGGCTGAAAAGGACTCCTGCACGCGCGATATAGACGACCTTGCGGCAACCCTCAACGAGCTTTTCATAAGCAAGGGTACGGCGGTCATCATCGGAGAGTGCGGCGCGATGAATAAGGATAACGAGGAATACCGCGCCGAATGGGCCAAGTATTATATGTCCAAATTCAAGGAGATAGGAATACCCTGCTTCCTGTGGGACAACGGCGCGTTTTACAGCGGCGAGACCTTTGGGCTTCTCGACAGATACTCCAACACATGGAGATACCCCGACCTTATGGCGGGTATAATGGAGGGCGCGGGTTCGGCAGATAACTGATCAAACTTCCGTCAATGTGTGAAACATTTCAGGGCAACACCGCACAAAGCTTGTGCAGTGTTGCCTCAGATCCAAATAAATATTATAAAATCCCCCGCAGAGTAATTCCGCGGGGGAAATTATTTTATGTACCGTTAATCCAGAAATTCTACTTCGCCGCTTTCGATATTGTAAATCGCGCCGACGGTAGTTACCGCGTCCTCATCGCCGCCCTTATAGCCAAGGCTGTCCTTGATGATTGAAACGCTTCTCTCAACGTTTTTGCGGCATGCCGCAAGCTCGTCCTTTTCGTCGCCTATCGCCTTTTTGATCTCATCGGTGAGGGTCTTTATATAGCCCTCGGGGTCGCTTCCCAGCGCCGCGCCGACAGCTCCGCAATGAGTATGTCCGAGCACTACCACCAGCTTTGTGCCGAGGTGTCCCGCGGCGTACTGTACGCTTCCGAGCTGATGATTATCCATAACGTTGCCCGCAACGCGGATAGTGAATATCTCACCTATTCCCGCCGAAAATATGCTTTCGGGAATTACTCTCGAATCCGAGCAGGTAATTACGATAGCATAAGGGAACTGACCCTCGTCACAGGTCTTTTTCCTTATTGCGGGGGATACGTCGCCCGGGTTCGCGGTAGCGTCAAGATAACGCTTGTTTCCGTCCCTGAGCTTTTCAAGCGCCTTTGCGGCAGGTATTCCTGAGTTGTGCATAATTTCCTCCGTTCCGTTCCGCGGCTCTGCCGTCGGAACTGTTGTTATAGGAAAATTATATCACATTTTTACCCGATTGTCAAGACTTGAAGCTCGTTGTAACCGTCATTTGTGCGCACAGCGCCGATTCCTTTTATCAAATAACGGATACCGCAAAAAGATTAACAGCCGATATTTTTAACTCCTATCCGCATTCTGTAACAGAATTCAATATTAAAAGGCTCGCTGTCAAAGCAGGAATTTATCGCCTCGTTAAACTCTTCAAGCTGCTTTTCAATAAGCTCCGGGTATTTTTTCAGGATAGTCTGCGTGCTTCCCTGACTCAAAATTATATTACGGAAACGTTCCTTTGTGCAGGATTCGGCGTTTGAAAACAGAAGCTCCCGCACATATGTGAAATATCCGCTTTTAATAATGTTTTCAAGATGTTTATCTTTTGGATAACGAATAAAGCTCTCCTTTATCTCGGGAACGCTGGCTTCGATTTCCAGAACTTTGCCATACAGCCGCGCATATGCTTTTTCAGCCTCCCACTTTGCCACGGGAGGCCAGTCGCAGTCTATTGCCGCGAAGATACCGTTGTTTTTCAAAATTCGGTTTATCTCATTCAGCGTAGATTCCGGTTCCATCCAGTGAAAGGACTGAGAGCATACCACAGCGTCGGCGCATGAGCTGTCCAATCCCGTCTTGTCCGAAAAAGCGTTTATGAAGCTCATTTTTGAGTTTGCCTTTTTTTCGGCGATACTTCGCATATCATCGCTTGGCTCAATGCCGATAATTTTTTCACTGACCCCCTGCCAGATCTCGGAGGAAAGTCCTGTTCCGCACCCCATATCCACAACGAGCCGCGGCGCTCTGCCTAAATATCTGCAAATAACGTCCACGGGGTATCGCGGGACTTTCGGGCGGGCATTTTCATAGATGTCTGCAAATCCCGAAAAGCGATTTGCGTTGTTCTGCTTGCTGCTCATAGCGTTACCTCCATAAATTTCTATATGTTGAACTCTTACATTTGATATTATACCATATATCATTTATTTTTGCAAGTTTAATCTCAACGAAATTCATTTTATTAAGAAATTTCTGTAATAATGCACTAATTGCGCCCTTGTTTTTTTACTTTATCACAAATTTAAAAGCATTACAGGCAACGTCATGAAATATTAACGTTTTATTATTGCACAATACAAAATCGGGCGGTTATCCATAAAGGATAGCCGTCCGATAAATAGAGATTTATATAACACTTAATAATTTTACATACTGACCCTGTTCATCTTTCCCAATGTATATAATTTTGTCAAATCCGGATTCTACATATAACTTAAGCGCAGGATAATTATCGATATCTACACCTATTGAAAGTTCATCAAGACCCAACTTATTTGCTGTGTGTTTTATGAAATCAACAAGTGCTTTACCAATTCCTTTTCTTCTGTATTCCGGTTTTACAATCAGCCGTGAAACATAGGCTCTTTTGTTTGGTATCGTGTAATCACTGTCATTCATATTATACACTAACGATATTTCCGCGATATATTCATCATCAAGAGCATACACATAAGTAATTCGGTTTCCTGATAACAGCTCATTATAAAACTTTTCCGCAAATTTATTGTTCTTTTCCATGTCCCAAATATTAGAACATTTCTTATAATTTTCAATTTCTAACTTGAAGATATGACCTCTCACTTATTCGCCAACCCCCGATTAATCGCTCTGATTTTACCGTGGTAACGCGCCCAATTCAATTCATCACTGCCGCAAGCCTTTTCAGCTTTTTTATGTAGATAAGCCCCATAAACAGCGGATACTGCCAACAAAGCAGCAGGCTCATCAATCCGAAGCCGCCTCTGCCCGATATGATATAACCGACCGCGACCAAAACGGTAATGACCGCTTGAATTATCGAAGCCGCTATATATATTTTCCGCGTCAGCGCAAGCTCCTCCGCACCGATACTCTCCGCGTTTTTCAGCGCGAGCACTCTCAGCAGAACGCTTGACAGAGCCGCTCCCGCCGCGGCAAAAAGCGCGTAAATCAGCGCCGCCGCGAAATATAACAGCATAAGCATTCCATTGACCACGCCCGCGATCATAAGGAAAAATCCCGTCCAATCAGAGCCGTCAATTGAGATATCTCCCACATCGTCATAATCAATGGGTATAACAGTGAAAGAATCGCATATTCCCCACCCGAACCATACCACAAGCACGACCGACAGCAGCGATATAACCGCAAACACAATAACGCGGGTCTTTTCCTGTTTTGAGAGCTCCCACACGACGACCTCCGATCAGTTTTTAAGGCTTTGCAGGGGCGCGGGAATACGTCCGCCGCGACTGATAAACTTCGACGAGGAATATTTATTCACGCTCATTACGGGTCCGCTGCCGAAAAGTCCGCCGAATTCCAGAACCTCGCCTTCCCTCATGCCGATAGCGGGAATAACGCGCACCGCCGTGGTCTTGGAGTTCACCATGCCGATAGCCGCCTCGTCCGCTATTATCGCGGAAATGGTGTCGACGGGAGTGTCTCCCGGAATAACTATCATATCAAGTCCGACGGAGCACACCGCCGTCATAGCCTCCAGCTTATCCAGCGAGAGCGAGCCGCACACCGCCGCGTCTATCATTCCCGCGTCCTCGGAAACGGGTATAAACGCTCCCGAAAGCCCGCCGACGTGCGAGGAAGCCATTACGCCGCCTTTTTTCACCGCGTCGTTCAGCATGGCAAGGCAGGCGGTCGTGCCGTGAGTTCCGCAGCTCTCCAGACCTATCTCCTCCAGAATGTGCGCCACAGAATCTCCAACCGCGGGGGTAGGAGCGAGCGACAGGTCGACGATACCAAAGGGAACGCCCAGCCGCTTTGAAGCCTCCGTTCCCACAAGCTGACCCATGCGGGTTATCTTGAAAGCGGTCTTTTTGATAACGTCCGCTATCTCGCTTATATTCGCGTCGGGGTGCTTTGCGAGAGCCGCACGGACTACTCCCGGTCCCGATACACCGACGTTTATCTCGGTGTCATACTCGCCCACGCCGTGGAACGCTCCCGCCATAAAGGGATTATCCTCGGGCGCGTTGCAGAACACAACGATTTTCGCCGCTCCAAAGCAGTGGTCATCCTTGGTAGCCTCCGCGGACTGCATAATGATCTTACCCATCATAGCCACCGCGTCCATATTTATGCCCGCCTTGGTAGAGCCTATGTTCACCGAGGAGCACACGTTGGTGGTTTCCGCGAGAGCTTCGGGTATAGATTCGATAAGCTCCCTGTCGCCCGCCGAAAAGCCCTTGTGCACCAGCGCGGAATATCCGCCGATATAATTCACGCCCGTACCCTCGGCAACGCGCTGGAGGGTCTTGGCGAATTTCACGGGGCTTTGCTTTGTGGCAGCCGCGACCATCGCTATCGGAGTAACGGAAATACGCTTGTTGATGATGGGTATTCCGTACTGCTTTTCAATGTCCTCGCCCGTTTTAACGAGGTTCTCCGCCTTGCGCATCATCTTTTCGTAGATTTTCCCGCAGGCAGCGTCAATATCGCCGTCGATACAGTCGAGAAGAGAGATACCCATAGTTATGGTGCGGATATCCAGATTCTCCTCCTGTATCATCTTTATCGTTTCAAGTATATCGCCTGTATTAAGCATTTTCCGAAATTCTCCCTTATATTTTGTGCATGGAATTGAAAATATCCTCATGCATAACGTGCACCTGAAGACCCATTTCCTTGCCCGCGTTCTTCAGCTTCTCCGCAAGGTCAATATAGTCTATGGAAATTTTTGATATCTCTATCAGCATGGTCATCGCAAACAAGTCCTGCATAATGGTCTGGGTCACGTCCATTACGTTCGCGCCGTACTCCGCGCAAATACCGCTTACCTTTGCGAGAATTCCCACCGTATCCTTACCTATAACAGCAACAACTGCTCTCATTTGTTCCTCCTGTTCCGCGGCAGCCCGCCGCAAGCCGTTTTGTTTACCTATCTATTATACTAAAAATTTCACAAAAAGTAAATCTATTGACGCGCAAAAAATAAATTTTGTGATAAGTAATAAAATAGTGCAAAACTCGGTGATGTTTTATGGCAAAATAACCACTGTTTTTGCATAAATCTATAATGTTCTTGAGACTTGTTATGTGGTTTTTCTTTTACTTTACGGAATTAAAGATAATGTATTTGTTATGTTTATCCGTTCGTGCGTTATGCGAAAGCGGATAAACATAATAAATTCATTAAATTATGAGCAACATGAGCAACGTAAAAAAGACTATCCACAAAAATATTACCGCAAATGATAATTAGTTTGTATAGTCGGTTGACAAAACGATGATTTTGAGGTAAAATAAGGGAGAGGAATTTTTTTGAAAGGCTGAGCAAACATAAAAATATGGGCACTTTGATCGATCTGCATAAT